>NZ_JBAMDC010000804.1:0-304 GCF_036961605.1 Streptomyces sp. KLMMK | reverse complement strand
CTGGGTCCACTTCTGGGGGTTCTCCCCCAGCGTGCGGTTCAGCAGGGTGAGGATCTGGGCGAACTCCTCGCTGTCCGCCGTCGACGGGTCCGGAGCGCTGCCCGCCTTCTCGAACTCGACGCCCTTGTGGACCAGCAGGGTGGCGTCACCGCCGTCGTCCAGGATCATGTTCGGGCCGCCGGTGGCGGCGTTCGGCCAGGTCAGAGCCTGCTCCGTGCACCACCAGTACTCCTCCAGGGTCTCGCCCTTCCAGGCGAAGACCGGCACGCCCTGCGGGTTCTCCGGAGTGCCGTTCGGGCCGACC
>NZ_JBAMDC010000803.1:0-309 GCF_036961605.1 Streptomyces sp. KLMMK | reverse complement strand
GCACTGAATGCGGCAGGTCGTGCCGCAGATGGATCAGCGTGGCCACCAGCCGGTCGACGAACACCAGCCGGTGGCGTGCGCCGGCACCCTCGGCGCGCTTCCGGGCTCCTCCTCGCGCGGCATGGCGTCGGCTCTCGAGTCCGGCCTGCCACGGCACGGCCAACTCCTCGACCAAACAGGCGAGATGCTCTCGAGAGATCCCAATGAACAGCCGATGCGCCAGCACCATCCGATTAACCATGATCACCACACACGGATCATGCCACCTGCCTGGCACGACGCCTCTCCCGCTATCACGCACCAACTCGT
>NZ_JBAMDC010000802.1:0-391 GCF_036961605.1 Streptomyces sp. KLMMK | reverse complement strand
ATCACCATCCCCGCGCTGAGCGTGGACGACCCCGACGACGCCTCCACCCTGGTCCTGGGCTGGGGATCGACCTACGGACCGATCACCGCAGCCGTCCGCCGCCTGCGCGCCGAGGGCGTACCCGTGGCCCAGGCCCACCTACGCCACCTCAACCCGTTCCCCGCGAACCTGGGCGAGGTACTGGCCACGTACGACAAGGTGATCGTCCCGGAGATGAACCTCGGCCAGCTGGCCACGCTCCTGCGGGCCCGCTACCTGGTCGACGTCCGCTCCTACACCCAGGTCAGCGGCATGCCGTTCAAGGCCGAGCAGCTCGCCACCGTGCTCAAGGAGACCATCCATGGCTGAGCCCCTCGCCCTCGTCCCACGGGCCGAAGCGGCCCTGTCGGCC
>NZ_JBAMDC010000801.1:0-412 GCF_036961605.1 Streptomyces sp. KLMMK | reverse complement strand
CATGGACTTGAAGTCCTTCATGGACTGCTGGGCTTCGGCCTTGGGCACCAGCTTCAGCGCCTCAGTCATCGATGGCCTCCTTGAGCACGGTGGCGAGCTGCTCGGCCTTGAACGGCATGCCGCTGACCTGGGTGTAGGAGCGGACGTCGACCAGGTAACGGGCCCGCAGGAGCGTGGCCAGCTGGCCGAGGTTCATCTCCGGCACCACGACGGTGTCGTAGGTCGTGAGCACGTCCCCGAGGTTGGCAGGGAAAGGGTTGAGATGGCGCAGGTGCGCCTGCGCGACGTGGCCGCCTTCCGCGCGGACGCGGCGGACCGCTGCGGTGATCGGCCCGTAGGTCGAACCCCAGCCCAGGACCAGGGTGCGGGCCTGCCCGGAGGGGTCGTCGACGGTGAGGTCCGGCACCGCGAC
>NZ_JBAMDC010000800.1:0-459 GCF_036961605.1 Streptomyces sp. KLMMK | reverse complement strand
TCCCGGCCGACGAAGCCCGCCGTCTGGTGGTCCGCGGCTTCTTCGCCGAGCTGGTCCAGCAGATCGGCATCCCGGAACTCGAGGAGCGCCTCATCGCCAAGATCGAGGCCGAGCTGGAGGCGTCGGTGGCATGAGCGAGACCCCGTACATCCGCGCGGCCGC
The DNA here is from genome assembly GCF_036961605.1 of Streptomyces sp. KLMMK. NCBI lineage: Bacteria > Bacillati > Actinomycetota > Actinomycetes > Kitasatosporales > Streptomycetaceae > Streptomyces > Streptomyces sp. KLMMK. The sequence goes on along the minus strand of NZ_JBAMDC010000800.1, from coordinate 297 downwards.
GCTGAGCGACCTGGAGGAGGACACCCCCAAGCGGGTCGAGATCGACGGCGTCCCCGTCTCCCTCGTCCGCACCGAGGGGGAGGTCTTCGCCATCAACGACATCTGCTCGCACGCGAACGTCTCGCTCTCCGAGGGCGAGGTGGAGGACTGCGCCATCGAATGCTGGCTGCACGGCTCCAGCTTCGACCTGCGCACCGGCAAGCCCTCCGGCCTGCCCGCCACGCGCCCCGTCCCCGTATACCCCGTCAAGATCGAAGGGGACGACGTGCTCGTCTCCGTCACCCAGGAGTCCTGAGT
>NZ_JBAMDC010000080.1:0-21878 GCF_036961605.1 Streptomyces sp. KLMMK | reverse complement strand
CGAGGCCGTGGTCGGGAGCGTGCCGGGGGGCGGCGAGCCGGGTCCGTACGGCCTCGACGAGGGCGCTTCTTATGCCTTCGACGGCCTGCTCGGGGTGGAGCTGGGGGGCGGAGACGGCCAGCGACGCCGTCGGTTCGTAGCCGGTGATGTCGCGCGTGCCGTCGCGCAGCACGAGGGCGTGCCCGGGCGGCACGCGTCGTACGCCCTTGTAGGGCGTGCCGTCGCCGAGGGCCTCCGGGGAGTCGGGGCAGGCGAGGAGGGCGGCGAGGTGGCCGATGTCGAGCTGGGCCTCGGTGAGGTCGGCGAGGGGCAGGGCGGCGGTGGCGTAGGCGGTGCCGCCGGCCCAGGCGGTGTGGAAGACGGGGCGGGCGCCCGCCAGGTCGCCGACGACCGTGGTGCGGCGGCCCACCTGGGCGACGGCGGTGTAGCTGCCGGGCCAGGCCGTGAGGTGCCGCAGGGCGCCTCCGCGGGCCGCGACGAGCCCGACGCGCAGCTGCTCGTCGCCGGCGCCGCAGCGGCCGAGGACGGCGAGGCGGGTGAGGGGGTCCAGCTGGACGACGCGGACCTCGTCGGGGCGCCAGTCGCCCACGGCCCACAGGGGGGCCGGGTCGCCCCACAGGAGCTGGGCGCCGACGGGGTGGACGGTGGGGCCGTGGGCGGTGGAGCCTTCGAAGCCGTCGCGGCCTCCGTAACCGGGGCCGTTGCGGGCGTAGCCGACACCGTTGCTGCCGTAGCCGGCGCCGCTGCCGCCGTAATCGACGCCACTGCGGGCGTAACCGGCTTCGCTGCCGCCGTAGTTGTCGTGCGACGGGGCCCGTTGCTGCCCGGTCCCCGCGGTGGTGCTGCTCCACCCCACCACCCAGCGCATTCCGCCTCCACAGGCTGTGGACAACCGACGTGGACAACCGACCGAGCACCAGCTGGACGGCCATCAAGCGCTGCCATCCGCAGTCATCATGCACAGGAGGTCGCCGGTTGCCACAACGAGACCACCACGAAAGAGGCAACCCATTCGTCGCGCCTTTCACCCCAACTTGCTTGATTGCGGGGCGAAGTAGCACACCGTCCGGCCGTGCGCACGCAACCGCCATGCTGTCATGCACGGAGGCGGGAGACGCCCTACGCGCGCGTGCGGCGCGCCAAGTGTCCACTGCGGCCCGCCAAGTGCCGGCTACAGGGAGCCGAGCGTCTGTTGCGGAGCACCAAGTGCCTGCTGCGGGGCGCCAAGCGTCTGCTGCGGGGCTGGCGGTCGAGGCCTGCGGGGGTAGCGGTCGGGCCCTGCGAGGCGGCCGTCGGCGGAGGCGGGGCTGCTCCGGGTCACTCCGGAACACTGCGGGCTGCTTCGGACCGCTGCGGGCTGCTTCGGGGCAGCTGCCTGAGGGCAGGATCCGGCCAAACTCGGGGCAGCGGCTGCACGGGGGCGCATTCGCCCAGTGCTTCGACCCGTACGTCGCGGTCCGGGAGGCGGTCAACCGCCTCCCGGACCGGTCCGCCGCCCGCGGGGAATGAGGCGGCGGCTTCCCCCAGCCCACTGGATCCAGGCAGCGGGCCAACCCACGCGACTCCTATGGAAGCGCGCCCCGGATGGCGCGGACAGAGCGCACGGCGGGCGCACAGCCACACACAACCGGAGCACGTGCCCCTCGATGCACGTCCGCACGGACCAGAATCTCGCCATCCGGGACACCACCTCTTAACGGTCGGGATGCGGGGAACTACGCTGGGTTTACGAATGCCCCGCGCCTATGCCGGGGCGGGCGTCGCGTCGTCGAGGGGTGCGCATGTCCAGGGAGCCACGCGGGCCGAACGAGAAGCTCGGCACCGTCCTCGCCCTCGCCGGGATCAGCAACGCCGGTCTCGCGCGCAGGGTCAACGACCTCGGTGCGCAGCGCGGATTGACGCTTCGCTATGACAAGACGTCCGTCGCGCGCTGGGTCTCCAAGGGCATGGTGCCCCAGGGAGCGGCGCCCCATCTGATCGCCGCGGCCATCGCCGGCAAGCTCGGACGGCCGGTCCCGCTGCACGAGATCGGCCTCGCGGATGCGGATCCGGCGCCCGAGGTGGGGCTCTCCTTTCCGCGCGATGTCGGCCAGGCCGTGCGGTCCGCGACGGAGCTGTACAGGCTGGATCTCGCCGGTCGGCGAGGGGGCGGCGGCATCTGGCAGAGCCTGGCCGGATCCTTCTCCGTCAGCGCCTATGCCACGCCCGCGTCCAGGTGGCTGATAACCCCCGCCGACAGCTCGGTCGCGCGCGAGGCCCACACGGCGGCCGGGGAGGCCGAGGGCGCGGGCGGCCCGGACGGGGCCATACCGCAGCGCGTGGGCCACAGTGACGTCAGCAAGCTGCGGGAGGCCGCGGAGGACGCCCGCCGCTGGGACTCCAAGTACGGCGGGGGCGACTGGCGTTCGTCGATGGTCCCCGAGTGCCTGCGGGTCGACGCGGCGCCCCTGCTGCTCGGTTCGTACAGCGACGAGGTGGGCCGCTCGTTGTTCGGCGCCACCGCGGAGCTGACCCGGCTGGCCGGGTGGATGGCCTTCGACACCGGCCAGCAGGAAGCCGCGCAGCGCTACTACATCCAGGCCCTGCGGCTCGCCCGTGCGGCCGCAGACGTGCCCCTGGGCGGCTACGTGCTGGCCTCGATGAGCCTGCAGGCCACCTACCGCGGCTTCGCCGACGAGGGCGTCGACCTGGCGCAGGCCGCCCTCGAGCGCAACCGCGGCCTGGCCACCGCCCGCACCATGAGCTTCTTCCGCCTGGTCGAGGCGCGGGCCCAGGCGAAGTCCGGGGACGCACCGGCGTGCGGTGCCGCGCTGAAGGCCGCCGAGGGCTGGCTGGAGCGGGCGCGCACGGGCGACCCGGACCCCTCGTGGCTGGACTTCTACAGCCACGAGCGGTTCGCGGCGGATGCCGCCGAGTGCTACCGCGACCTGCGCATGCCGCGGCAAGTGCAGCGCTTCACCGAGCAGGCGCTGGCCCGGCCGACGGAGGAGTTCGTCCGCTCGCACGGGCTGCGGCTCGTGGTGTCCGCGGTCGCCGAGCTGGAGTCCGGCAACCTGGACGCGGCCTGCGCGGCCGGCACACGGGCCGTGGAGGTGGCGGGCCGGATCTCCTCGGCGCGCACGACGGAGTACGTCCGCGATCTGCTGCACCGGCTGGAGCCGTACGGGGACGAGCCGCGGGTGATGGAGCTGCGGGAGCGGGCGCGGCCGCTGCTGGTGTCGCTGGCGTAAGGGCGCCACCGGCGTGAGCGTGTGATCACTTCCCCGGGGCCCCGTGCGATCACTTCCCCGGGGCCCCGTGCGATCGCTTCCCCGGGGTCCCCTCGATCACTTCCCCGGGGTCCCCTCCCTGACCTGGGTTTCGACCGGTTGTCAGTGGCGCAGGTCATGATGGGGGGCGTGGGTGAGGCGCCGAGGGGAACCGGCTGCCCGGTCGCGGGTGTGCGGGCAGGCGCGGGGAGGTGACGTGGTGAAGGCGTACGACTGCGACGTACTGGTGGCCGGCGGCGGCATCGTGGGTTTGTCGACGGCCTTTGCGATCACGCGCGCCCAGCCGGGTACGCGCGTCGTGGTGCTGGAGAAGGAGCCGGGTCCCGCGCTCCACCAGACCGGGCGCAACAGCGGAGTGATCCACAGCGGGATCTACTACAGCCCGGGGTCGCTGAAAGCCCGGTTCGCGGTGCGGGGCGCGGCGGAGATGGTGGAGTTCTGCGCCGAGCACGGCCTGCCGCACGAGATCACCGGCAAGCTGATCGTGGCCACGGACCACGCGGAGCTGCCCCGCCTGCACGCCCTGGTCCAGCGCGGCCGGGAGAACGGCGTGCCGGTGCGCGAGCTCGGCCCCGCCCAGATAGCCGAGTACGAGCCGCACGTGCGCGGCGTGGGGGCCATCCACGTCGGTTCGACGGGCGTGTGCGACTACGGCGCGGTGGCGCGCCGCCTGGCCCGTCTGGCGGAGGACGCGGGGGCCTCCGTGCGGTACGGGGCGCAGGTACAGGTGATCGGGCGGCGCGGGGCGTCGGTGGCGGTGCGCACGGGGCTGGGCGAGGTGCTGCGCGCCCGCGCGCTGGTCAATTGCGCGGGGCTGCACAGCGACCGCGTGGCACGACTGGCGGGCGATGATCCCGGCGTGCGGATCGTCCCGTTCCGCGGCGAGTACTTCGAGCTGGCCCCGGGGCGTGCGGATCTGGTGCGCGGCCTGGTCTATCCGGTGCCGGACCCGGCCTTCCCGTTCCTGGGCGTCCATCTCACGCGCGGCATCGACGGCACGGTCCACCTGGGGCCGAACGCGGTCCCGGCCCTCGCCCGCGAGGGGTACAGCCGCATGACGCTGCGTCCCGGCGAGCTCGCCGGGACGGTGGCCTGGCCCGGCTCCTGGCAGCTCGCCCGCCGCCACTGGCGGTACGGGGCGGGGGAGGTCCGTCGCTCGCTGTCCAAGCGCGCCTTCACGGAGGCGGCCCGCCGCCTGCTGCCGGAGGTGACCGCGGAGGACCTGATACCGGCCCCGTCGGGCGTACGGGCGCAGGCGGTGCTGCGGGACGGCACGCTCGTGGACGACTTCCTGTTCGCGGAGTCGCCGCGGATGGTGCACGTGCTGAACGCACCGTCCCCGGCGGCGACGGCGGCGCTGCCGATCGGGCGGGAGGTGGCCAGGAGGGCGCTGCGGGCCATGGAAGCGGCCTGACCTGCAGGAATCGTGACCCCTGGGCCAGTTTCGACACGCCCGTAGAATTGAAGGACTGTGCCCGAGAACCACGCTTCCCCCTCAGCCCCCGTGACCGCCGACGAGCAGGCCGGCGCTCCGGCCGCCGAAGCAGCCGTCGCTTCGGCGTCCGTCGCCACTGCCTCTGCCGCTTCGGCGTCCGTCGCTTCGGCGTCCGCTGCGCAGCCCGCGCGCGGCCGTCGCGAGCCGATGTTCCCCGACGGTCCGGCGCCGGACCCGGCGGGTTCGCACCACGAGCGGCGCATCCGCTCGTTCCAGCCGCGCCGCAGCCGGGTCACGACCGGCCAGGGCGAGGCCCTGCGCCGCCTGTGGCCCAAGTGGGGCCTCGACATCGACGGCCTGAGCAAGCTGGATCTCGGCGAGCTCTTCGGCGACCCCGAGCTGCCCGTCGTGCTGGAGATCGGCTTCGGCATGGGCGAGGCCACGGCCAAGATGGCGGCGGCCGACCCGGGCACCGGCATCCTGGCCTGCGACGTGCACACCCCCGGGCAGGGCAATCTGCTCGGCCTCGCCGAGCGGAACGGCCTGACCAACGTCCGGGTCGCCAACGGCGACGCGATCATCCTGCTGCGCGAGATGCTCGTTCCGGACTCGCTCGCCGGCCTGCGCGTGTACTTCCCGGACCCGTGGCCCAAGAAGCGGCACCACAAGCGCCGGCTGATCCAGCCGGAGTTCCTGGCGCTGGCGGCCACGCGCCTGGCCCCGGGCGCCCTCCTGCACTGCGCGACGGACTGGGAGCCGTACGCGGAGCAGATGCTGGAGGTGCTCTCCGCGGCACCGGACTTCGAGAACACCCAGGCCGACGGCGGCTTCGCGCCGCGGCCGGAGTTCCGTCCGCTGACGCGCTTCGAGGGCCAGGGCCTGGACAAGGGGCACGTGGTCCACGACCTGCTGTTCCGCCGCAAGGCGCACTGAAGCGCTGAGGCACTGACTCGCTGGAGCACTGAAGCGCTGAAGCACGCCGGCAGGTGAGGGTCAGGTGAGGGTGGGGCCTACCGGCCCCCGGAATACCGGAGCCGCCCCGACGTCCCTTGGTTAGGGTCATCGGGTGCATGAGTCCCCACCCCACCAGCAGCCGACGGCCGGGCCGGTGCCCGCCTACGCGCAGCAACCGAACTTCTCCGCGATGCCCGCCCCCGCGGGCTGGCGCTACAAGCCGCGCCGCGCCCTGTGGGACAACAAGGCGGTGCGCGCCGGCGCACTGATCCTGCTCCTGGCCCTGTGCGGCCTGGTCATCCTCGCCCTGGTGCGGGAGCAGACGGGCACCGAGGGGTTCCTGGTGGGGCTCGGCCTCGCCGTACTGCCGGTGCCCCTGCTGGTGGCGGCGTTCCGCTGGATGGACCGGGTCGAGCCCAAGCCCTGGCGGAACCTGGTCTTCGCCTTCGCGTGGGGCGCCTGCGCGGCCACCCTGATGGCCATCATCGCGAACGGTTACGCCACGGAGTGGCTGGTCAGCTCCGTCGACCTCGCGCAGCGCTCGGAGGCCGACAAGTGGGGGGCGACGTTCGTCGCGCCCGTGGTGGAGGAGACCGGCAAGGCGGCCGCGGTGCTCCTGCTCTTCCTCTTCCGCCGCCGGGACTTCAACAACACCGTCGACGGCGTCGTCATCGCAGGCATCACGGCCACGGGTTTCGCGTTCACCGAGAACATCCTCTACCTGGGCAACGCCTTCGCCACCGACCAGAGCTTCGGCCGCGACGGGGTGCCGGCGGCCACGGCGGCGACGTTCTTCATGCGCGTCCTGATGTCGCCGTTCGCGCACCCGCTGTTCACCACGATGACGGGCCTGGGCTTCGGCATCGCGGCGACCCTCGCCCCGCGCCGCAAGATCACCCGCATCCTCGTCCCGTTCGCGGGCCTGCTCACGGCAATGGTCCTGCACGCGGTCTGGAACGGCTCGGCCAGCCTGTCGCCCCTGGCCTTCCTCTCGGTCTACGCCCTGTTCATGGTCCCCGTCTTCGGCGTCCTGACCTGGCTCGCGATCTGGTCCCGCCAGAACGAGCTGCGCACCATCCGCACCTTCCTCCCCGCCTACCAGGCCGCGGGCTGGCTCACCCCGCCCGAGCCCCTCGCCCTCTCCTCGATGCGCGCCCGCGGCATAGCCCGCGACGTCGCCCGCCGCACCGGCGGCCCGGCAGCGGCCCGCACCGTCGCCGAGTACATCTCCTTCGCCACGTCCCTGGCCTTCCTCCGCCAACGAGCCCACAGGGGCACGGCGGGCCCGGACTTCACCGCCAGAGAACAGGAGCTCCTCCACCACCTCTGGCACCGCAAACACGTCGCCCAACCGGCCTTGACCCAGGCTTCGGCGACGATCCCTCGGCCGTTCGTGCCGCCGCCGGTATGGGGCTGGCCCCAGGGCGGCCCGGGCCAGTACCGCCGCTGACAGATCACCTGGACCCGCTGGCGGCTTATCGGACCGCCAGCCTCCGGACGGGCACTACGCTCTGAAACGTGCCCAAAGACACCGAGTGGACGCCCCCGGAAGGCTCCTGGGCCTCATCAGCGGCCCGGCGCCGCAACATGCAGGCGATCCGCAACAAGGACACCAAGCCTGAACAGCTGATCCGCCGCTTGGTCCACGCCCAGGGCCTCCGCTACCGCCTCCACGCTCGGCCCCTGCCAGACCTCCGCCGGACGGCAGACCTCGTCTTCCGCCCGGTAAAGGTCGCCGTCTTCATCGACGGCTGCTACTGGCACGGCTGCCCGGAGCACTACCTAGCCCCCCGGGTCAACGCCGGCTACTGGTCCGACAAGGTCGCCCGCAACATGGCCCGCGACCGCGACACGGATGAACGTCTCGTTGAGGCGGGATGGCTAGTACTCCGGTTCTGGGAACACGAGCCCTCGGACCTGTGCGCTGACAAAATCGCCGCGACCGTCGCAGCTCGCCGCACCACCTCAGGAAGCCCTGGCTCAAGTCGGAACGACCGAGCCTAGCGGGCAGCCGCCTGCGGAATCCCAAACGAAACTGCAGCCTTGCTCACCCGCCATGTCTACTCATGCCTTGATGGCCGCCCTGCAAAGGCGAACAGCTACCTCACTGCGTCTGGTAATCATCGAACTTGGACTGCATCAGGCCACGCGCATTTTTGATCACGACCGCCGGCGGGTTCAGCTGCCCGGCTAGCTTGATCACGGTTGGGAAGAGATCCCCCTGGCAGGGGGCGTCCCATGCCCGAAGTGAAGGCCGCCCTGTCGAGGTTCATGCACCCTCCTTCCAACGTACTGAGCAGACTCTCTGCTGTCCGTACTCACATAGGGTGACAGACCCCACTGGCATCGCCCTCACCAAGTGAGCGGCACGCTCCGGCTTCCCGGAACCGCCCCACACGACACAGCGAACACTCGTACGATATTGCGCATGAGGAGCCCCTCGTGGACCTGGGATGAGCTGCTGCTGGCCTGCTCGCTGGTCGCCGCCAACGGCTGGCGTGAGCTGAGGCAAACTGACGCGCAAGTCGCAGAGCTGTCCGCGCTGCTCCGCTCCCTGCCCCTGCATAGCAGCCCGGCCCGCGCCCTCCCCGAGTTCAGGTCTATCGGCAGCGTCAGCAGAAAGACAACTGATCTCGCCACCAACCACCCCGCCTACCCCGGCAAGCCCACCAGGTGCGGAAAACTGGACAAGGCGATGATCGCTGCCTTCCTCGAGCAGCCTGCTGAACTCTCTGCCGCGGCCGCCGCCATAAGGAAGGGGATCGCCTCGCCCAGCTTGTCCCAGGTCCCTGAGCAGCCGGACGAGGCAACCGAAGACGGCATCACCGGGCTGGAAGGCAGACTTCTCGCACGCTGGACCCTCGCACGCGAGCGTGACCCAAAGCTCCGCCGCCGCAAGCTCGCCCACGCTCAGCGGCTTGGCCAGCCGCTGCGGTGCGAGGTCTGCGCTTTCGACTTCAGCCGTCTGTACGGCCAGCTCGGTGAGGGCTACATCGAAGTGCACCATGTAGTGCCCCTTCATATGTCTGGCCTCCGGAAAACAGAGCTCGACGACCTGGCGCTGCTGTGTGCTAACTGCCACCGCATGTGCCACCGGAGCCATCTCGGCGAATCATGGCGCACTCCGGCCAGCCTTCGCGCGGAGATCGAGCGGGTAAGTAGGGAGTAGTCGCGAGTCAGGGACGGCAATCCTCGTGCTGCCCTCTCTCTCCCCGCCTCGAAGCGGGTCTGAGCGATGTCCGGAGCAGTGCCGTGGGCTTGAAACCAGTGGAGGAGGTGGGCGGTGAGCTCTGTCGCCGCCTCCTCGGACACAATGCGGCCGAGCAGAGAAGCGGCTCGGGGCGCGGAACCTAGGCTGTAGAGGGGGAGGACGGCCTCGGCGTCGGCCACTCGGGGGGTCATCGGAAAGCCTTCTGCTGCCGGAAGGCCCGTGGCTAGCTCGTACCAGGACGTCTTGCCGTGGTCGTGAATGGTCACGCCGTGGCCGCTGGCCAGGCGCCGGCCGGGGCGGTCCCTTTCCAGTGCCGGGAATCGCCACGGGTCCGGGTCCCGGACCTCCATGCGCAGGTGGGGCCGTCCAGCGACACCGTCACCCACGTCGGTGTCCCCTCGCCCACGTGGGTAATGACGTCGGTGACGAGCTCGGTCAAGCAGAGCTGCATGGCACCCGCAAGGTTCGCGACTCCCCAGAGGGCGAGGGGTGCGGAAACCCATCGCCGCAGGTGCTCGACTCGTTCAGGGACGGCTAGAAACGGGAGTTCTCGCCTCTTGGGCGGTGCAACGAGCTAGCGCACATTCATGTGGTTCGATCCCCTCCGCCAAGGCAGTGCTGCGCCCAGCCGCAGCCGTACGACTGCACTGCGTAGGCATCGCGCAGACGGGGCCAGACGCGCAGGTACACGGAGGCCGTGCAGCACGCCTCCGAGATGCGGCTGCCGCCCGAGCAGATCAAGCAGCTCGTCGACATCCGCATGAAGCGGCAGGAAGTACTCAGTCGCAGCGACCCGCCCCACCTGTGGGCGATCCTCGACGAGTCTGTGGTCCGGCGTGTGGTGGGGTCACGTGAGGTCATGAGCGAACAGCTCAGCCATCTGCTTCAGGCCAACGACTCCCCTAGCATCACACTGCAGGTTCTCCCGTTCGCGAAGGGTGCCCACTCAGCAGCCATGGGCAGTTTCGTGATCATCGGCGGCCCGGAGCCGTCGCTCGATGTCGTGTACGTCGACCTCCACCTTGGCTCTCTCTTCATGGAGAAAGAAGCGGAGTTGGAGCGATACAGACTTGCGTTCGACTACCTGCGCGCCCAAGCGTTGGATATGGCGGCCACGTCCGCCCTCATCGAACGCGTACTCCGGGAGTTGTGATGCAGGAAGCACCCTCAGGCATACCGCGGGAAGGATGGTTCAAGTCCTCGTACAGCGGTGCCGGCCACACCGAGTGCGTCGAGGTCGCCCACGCCGCTCGGCGCACGTTCGTCCGCGACTCCAAGAATCCGGGCGGCCTCATGCTCTCCGTCTCACACGACGGATGGATGGCCTTCGTGGCCGACGCGAGACGCCTTAGCGCCCACTGACGCAGAGCCTGCCACCCGAAACTCGGGGGGCGGGGTGGTCCACGCCCGCCAGCCGACAGCACCCGAGATTTGCACCCCCGAGACTCGGGAGTCGGGACCCGAGCGGTCCATCTGAGGAATGGGCGGTGAGGCTTACCCGCCCTCCCGCCCCGTTCGCGTGTGCGTGCGCGTAAGCACACGTGTTGACTTTGTGCAACCGAGTCGCCACGCCTCGCTGTCGGCGTGTAGCGTGCGCCACAACGAACAACCCCGGCACCGGTGCTACCAACACCAGGCCGGGGTTTGACCACCTAGATCAAAGGCCCTGATCTCGTGGCTGTCGCCAACCTTATCGCTCCCCCCCATGGCCGCGCCCGGATACGGCAAGCGGACCGCACCCGATCAAGCCCCTCGCGGCCGGGGCGACTTCGCTCACCTGCCCGCCCACGAGGCGTCCATCGCCGCGCACATCGACCGGCTTCCCGACGGCGCCGCCGTCGACATCAAGACGCTCGCCAAGGAGCTCCCCGCCTACGGGCAGCAGGCCGTCGCCTCCGCCCTCAAGGCCCTGTCCGCGGCCGGTCACCTGCGTCGTTTCAGGGAGGTCGTCGGCGAGGGCCGTACGCAGTGGGTGTCCCGCTCGTACTTCTCGCGCACAGCGCGGGACGACGCCTGGTGGGCGGCCTTCCTCGCCCGTACGTCCGGGCAGGGCGCACCTTCGCCGGCCGTCTCCTCGCCCCCTGAGCCGGAGCGTGAGAAGGCGCGAAACGACTGTTCCCCCGCCTACATCGCCCTGGCCACGCTCGGCTGCTCCGACTCCCGCCTGATGCTCTCCGCCGCCGAGTGTTCCGCCCTCGAAGGCCTCGCTGCCGAGTGGTTCGCGCGCGGTGTCACACCGCTGGAGTTCGCGCGGATCCTCACGACCGGGCTTCCCGACGTCATCCACTGCCCGGGGGCATTCACCCGCAAGAGGCTCATCGACAGGCTGCCGCCGGAGCGCCTCCAGGTCCCGTACGGGGTGGCCTCGGCGCCTCACCGCGTCATGGAGTGCACCGGCTGCGGCGTCCCCGGCCGCCCCGAAGCCCTGTCCGGCGGCCTGTGTCGCCCCTGCCGCGGTGACGTGCCGTCCCCGGACCCGCTGGGCGAGGTACAGGCTGCCGTCCGCAGTCACGTCTCCCAGTTGCGCGCTCTGGCACGTGCACGGCGCTGACCATCGGCTACGTGCGCGGAAACGGGGCTCTCGCCATCGCTCCTGCGGCCCGGCGTAGCCTCGAAAACGTTGGGTTTGCTGATGCGGAGGTGTGGGATGGCTCAGGTTCCTACGGCTGTGGTGGCTGCCGGTGGGCTTGTCAGTGGGTACGGCGTTGCTCGGTGGACGAAGAAGCGGCCGCTTGGTGGGGCTGTGCTTGCCGTGGCCGGTGGGGTGGCTGCTCGGCAGTGGGCCGGGAAGGTCGGGGCGCCCCAGGCTGCGGCGCTGACCGGGCTGTACGTTGCCGCGTTCGCCGGGTCGCACCCGCTGGCCAAGAAGGTCGGAGCCTGGCCGGCCGTGTTCGGGGTGGCCGGGGCCGTGGCGCTCGCCTCTTGGGTGGCTGAGAGCCGGGCTTGAGCAGTGGGTAGAGATTGACGGCAGGGCTTCGGGCGGGGTTTTCCGCTCGAAGCCCCGCCACGGCCCGCTTACGCCGACGCCTCCGTCAGGAGGGTCAGGTCCGCCTCCGTCAGCTTGACGTCCGCCATCGCCAGCAGCGGCGCCAGCTGCTGCACCGTGCGCGCGCTCGCCAGCGGGGTCGCCACCGTGTGCTGGGCCGCGAGCCAGGCCAGGGCGACCGTGGCGAGCTCGACGCCGTGGGCCGCGGCCACCTCGTCCAGGGCCGCCAGGACGCGGCGGCCGCGGTCCGTTCGCAGGTACTCCGCGGCGCCCTCCGCCCGGGCGCTGTCCACCGTCGTGCCCGGGCGGTACTTGCCCGTGAGGAAACCCTTGGCCAGGGCGAAGTACGGGACGGCCGCCAGGCCGTGCTTCTCCGCCACCGCCGCCAGGTCGCCCTCGTAGGTGTCGCGCGAGACCAGGTTGTAGTGGGGCTGGATCGCCACGTACTTCGCCAGGCCCGCAGCCTCCGAGAACTCCAGCGACTCCTGCAGGCGCTCCGGGGTGATGTTCGAGGCCGCGATCTCGCGGACCTTGCCCTCCTTCACCAGCGCGTCGAGAGCAGTGATGAACTCCTCCACCGGCACCGACGGGTCGTCGTAGTGCGTGTAGTAGAGGTCGATGTAGTCGGTGCGCAGGCGGCGGAGGGATTCCTCCACACCCGCCTTGATCACCGCTGCGCGCAGGCCCCGCGGCTCCGGGACGCCCGCGCCGACCTTCGTGGCGAGGACGATGTCGGCACGGTTGCCGCGCGAGGCGAACCAATTGCCGATGACGGTCTCCGACTCGCCGCCCTCGTTGCCCGGAACCCAGGCCGAGTAGACGTCCGCGGTGTCGATGAAATTGCCGCCCGCCGCCGCGTACGCGTCGAGGACCGCAAAGGATTCCGCTTCGTCCGCTGTCCACCCGAAGACATTGCCGCCGAGCGCCAACGGGTGGACGGAGAGATTGCCGATCTTCTTGTGAATGTCAGCCATGTACTCCTGCAGCGTCCTTGCGGGGGCCGGTATTCCGCTACGGCCTGCGCTACGGCCTCCGCTACGGATGCAGGCCCCTGCTCCTCAGCCACCCCAGCGGGTCGATCGGCGCGCCCCCGCCCGGCCGGACCTCCAGGTGCAGGTGCGGGCCCGTGACGTTGCCCGTCGCACCGACACGGCCTATGACCTGGCCCGGCGCGACCTTCCCCGAGGTGACGACCATCGACGACAGGTGGCAGAACCACAGCTCCGTACCGTCGTCGAGCCTCAGGACGATGCGGTAGCCGTACGCCCCGGCCCAGCCGGCCTGAACGATCCTGCCGCCGCCGACCGCCCTCACCGGCGTGCCGGTCGGGGCCGCGAAGTCCTCCCCCGTGTGATTCGCGGACCACATGTTCCCCGCCTGACCGAAGCCGGCCGTCAGGGTGTACGAGGCCAGGGGGAGCTTGAAGCCGCCGGAGGCGGAGTGGCGGGCCGCCGGGGCGGGAGCCGGAGCCGGAGCCGGAGCCTGGGCGGATCGCTGCTTCTTCGGCGCCTGCTGCCTCGGTGCTTGCTGCTTCGGTGCGTGCTGCTTCGCCGTCTGCTGCCTCGACGCCTGCTGCTGCTCCGGAGCCGCCGCCCGCGCCGCCCGCGCCTCCGGCGCCTCGGGCGTCTCAGGCGTATCGACCCGCTCCTTCGCCGCCTCCGCGGACCGCGCCGCCGCCTCCGCCGCCTTCCGCTCCGCCGCCTTCTTCTGCGTCTCCGCGGCCTGCTTCACCTGGGCCGCCTGCGCCTCGGCCTCGGCCACGCCCTGCTGGTGGTCGGCCTGCTCCAGGATTCTCGCCCGGAGCACCTCACCCGCCGCCGCCGCGCTCTCGGCCATCTCCACCGCGGCCGATGCGCTTTCCTCGCCGGCGAATTCGGCGGCGGCGGAATCGACCGAGCCCGCCGCGCTCCCCGCGAAGAACGAGCCCACTCCCGGCAGCTGGGCCAGGTCGGGCATGGATATGGACGTCGCCGGGCGCTCCTGGGCGTGCGCCATGCCGCCCGCGCCGACCGCCGCGATGACGCCCGCGCCGAGGACCGCACCGCTGCGGGCCATCGTGCCGCCGCGCTGCTTCACGACGCGGTGGCGGCCGCGGCCCGTGCCGAAGGCGTTGTAGACGGAGGGGCGGTGGGAAGCGGGGGCGTACGGCGACCCGGGGTCGTAAGCGCTGTCCGACTCGTACCGCAGCTCCGGCCGGGGCTCGGGCTCCGGCTCGTACGGAGGTACGTACGCCGGGACCAGCGGCGGATCGTATGCAGCGGGCTCGTACGCGGCGGGCTCATACGGGGCAGGCCTATACGGCGCGACAGGCTCGTACCCGACAGGCTCATACGGCGCGACAGGCTCATACCCGACAGGCTCGTACGCGGCAGGCTCGTTGGATGCCACGAAGGCACTCCTTTCCTTCCTTCTCGCCTACCGGGTTAGCTGACGGGTTCGGAGCAGGAAGGTCTCCTACGGGCCGCGCGCGGCCCGATTCACCCCAGGGTGGTGGTTCCCCGGTTCCCAGAACTTGCCGGTGTATCAGGTGGTGCTGTGCCCGCGGGATTCGGCGAAGGCGCACGGCGCAGCGCCTCTTGCGGCGTTGCGACAACCGCGCTCCGTTATCGAACGTTAATAGACATGCCGGGTGGATTCCAAGCCGAACGCCCGAATCCACCGATGCCCTCGGGCACGTCTTCACAGGATGTGCGCCCACGGAGCCTGTCGATACTTTCTACGAAATGCTGTTCGATCCGCTCGCCGCGCCGGATCGCCAACAGGGCCATGTCGTCGGCAGCCTGACCCTCCGAATGGCGCGCGACGTCCGCGATCAGGGCGTCCAGCAGCGCCTCCGGGTTCTTGAACCGACAGCCCGTCAGCCCGGCCCGCGGGTCGTAGAACGTACCGCCGGCATCCCTCGCCTCGGTCACCCCGTCCGTCATCAGCAGCAGCATCGATCCCGCGGGAAACTCCCGCTCCTCCGCCCGGTCCGGCCACACCCCCAGCTCGCCCAGGCCGAGGGGCAGCGCGGGGACGGCGGGGTCGGCCGCGCCGATGCGGCCGTCCGCGTGCAGCAGGAGCGGTGAGGGGTGGCCGCGGTTCAGCAGCCGGAAGACGGGCTCCCCCGGCGGCAGCTCCGCCAGTACGGCCGTGGTGAAGCCCTCGGTCCGGTCCACGGAGTCGGCCCGCAGGTTCGCCCGCCGTGCGCCCTCCCGCTGGAGCGCGTGCTCCAGCCGCCCCGCGAGCCCCTCCAGCGTGGGCTCCTGCTCGGCCGCCTCCCGGAAGGCGCCGATCACCACGGCTACCGCCTCGACCGCGTCCAGGCCCTTGCCGCGGACGTCGCCGACGATGACGCGTACGCCGTACGGGGTGTCCTGGACCGCGTACAGATCGCCGCCGATCCGGGCGTCCGCCTGGGCGGCGACGTAGCGCGCGGCCACGCGGAGGCCGCCGATCCGGGACGGGGGCGCGGGCAGGACGGCGCGCTGGGCCGCCTCCGCGATGCCCCGGGCGGAGGCGAGCTGCTGATCGCTGCGACGGGCGATGCGGTTGATGCCGAGCGCGACCAGGGAGACGGCGCCGATGGTCGCGATCTCGGCCAGCGCCTCGCCGGTGTCGGACGGCCGGTGGTAGACCACGAGGCCGACCGCGACCGCCACGGCGGCCAGGGCGGCCGTGACCGTGGCACGGAGGGTGTGCAGCGGCGCCGCGACGAGGGGCGCGGCGGAGAGGAAGGGGGCGCACGTGTAGTGCGCGGGCGCCCCGAGGCCGAAGAGGACGGCGCCGACGATCAGAACGGCCGGGAGCCTGCGGACGGCCCGGCGGACGGCCCGGCGGACGCCCCGGCGCGCCGTACGGCGGAAGACAGGGCGGGCAGAACGGCTCTCTCGCTTGCCCACCGCACTCTCTCCTGACCGGCAGTCCCGCACGTCAACGACCTCCCACCCTTCCGGGCGGGAGGTCGTTGGGCGAACGGTGCTGGGCCAACCGGGGAGGGAGGCCCCTGGGAGAACGGCCCGGCGAGCAGTCCGGCAAGCACGCCCAGCGGGCAGTCGGCGAGTACGCCCAGCGGGCAGTCCGGCGAGCACGCCGACGGGCAGGCCGACGGGCAGGCCGGCGAGCACCCCCGGGAGAGCGGGTTACGAGGAGCGGCGCTCCCGTGCGCCCCCGGTGCCCCGGCCGGCGCCGTTCCTGCCGGCACCCCGGCCGGAAGCCGCACCGGAAGCGCCACCGGCCGCCCGGCCGGCACCCCGGCCGCCCGTGCCCCGGCCCGAACCGCCGGCACCGTAGGACGCCGAAGACGAGGACGAGGAAGACGACGAGGACGACGAGGACGACGCCCCGGAAGACATCTCCGTACGCACCCGGCCGCGACCGCCACGACCGCCGCGCGAACCACGGGTGCCCCGGGAGCCGCGCGACCCGGCGGCAGCCGCAGCCCCACCGGCGGACCCGGCGCTCGCGCCGCCCCCGCCCGACCGCTTCCGCGGCGTCGACTGGGCCGGCACCGGCGGCGCGATGACCACGGGCACGCCACTGGGCTGCTGGGCACCGGTGATGCGGACGAGCTCCTCATCCTGCGGGCCGACCGTCACGACGTTCGGGGAGATCTTGGCCGTGACCATCATGCGGCTCATCTCGCGCCGCTGCTCGGGCAGCACGAGCGTGACGACCGTGCCGGACTCGCCCGCGCGGGCCGTACGGCCGCCGCGGTGCAGGTAGTCCTTGTGGTCCATGGGCGGGTCGACGTTCACGACGAGGTCGAGACCGTCGATGTGGATGCCGCGCGCGGCCACGTTCGTGGCGATCAGCGCGGTGACCTCCTGCGTACGGAAGAGGTCCAGGGTGCGGTTGCGCTGCGGCTGGCTCTTGCCGCCGTGCAGGGCGGCGGCGCGCACGCCCTCGGACAGCAGCTTCTTCACCAGGCGGTCGGCGCCGCGCTTGGTGTCCACGAACATGATCACGCGGCCGTCGCGGGCGGCGATCCGGGTGACCGTGTCCTTCTTGTCCGTCTCGGAGACGTGCAGCAGGTGGTGGTCCATCGTGACGACCGCGCCCACCGACGCGTCGACGGAGTGCGTCACCGGGTCGGAGAGGAAGCGGCGGACGAGCCGGTCGACGTTGCGGTCGAGGGTCGCGGAGAAGAGCATCCGCTGCCCCTCGGGGTCGACCTGGTCCAGCAGCTTGGTGACCTGCGGCAGGAAGCCCATGTCGGCCATCTGGTCGGCCTCGTCCAGGACCGTGATCCGCACGTCGCCGAGCTTGCAGTCACCGCGCTGGATGAGGTCCGCGAGCCGCCCGGGGGTGGCGACGAGCACCTCGGCGCCGCGCGCGAGCGTCTGGGCCTGCCGGCCGATGGACATGCCGCCGACGACCGTGGCCGTCCGCAGGTTCACGGCGGTGGCGTACGGGGCGAGCGAGTCGGTGACCTGCTGCGCGAGCTCGCGGGTGGGGACGAGCACGAGGGCGAGCGGGCGGCCGGGCTCGGCGCGGCGGCCGGCCGTACGGGCCAGCATGGCGAGGCCGAACGCGAGGGTCTTGCCGGAGCCGGTGCGGCCGCGGCCGAGGACGTCACGGCCGGTGAGCGAGTTGGGCAGCGTCGCGGCCTGGATCGGGAACGGCTCGGTGACGCCCTCGCGGGTCAGCGTGGAGAGCAGGCCGGCGGGCATGTCCAGATCGGCGAAGGACGCCACCGGCGGCAGCGCCGGGGTGGTGCTGACCGGGGTCTCGAAGTCGCCCTGGGGGGCGGCGGGCCTGCGGCGCGACGACTGGGCGCCGGAACGGCCGCCCTGCTGGGAGCTGCGGTTCTGCTGGGCACCACGGTTCTGCTGGGGTCCGCGGGGGCGGGCGGGGCGGGCGGAGCGAGTCATACGGGTGGGACCTTCCCTCAATGGGGGTGGCACGCCCGAAAGGGAGACTTCGCATCGCGAGACCGTCCGGAACAAGAACGGTCGGACGGCGGAAAAGCCTGGGCGCGCTGGTGCGGGACGACGGCCGGCACGCGGGCGCCGGCCGGCGCAGGGGCAGCAATGGGGCCCGCACCCCGAGGTGCGGGCCCCATTGCCTGGTGCTTCATGCAGAGCCCGGCGCCGTCGTCAGACGGACCGGGCGGGCATCATCGTCAGGCGGCGACGATGTTCTCGGCCTGCAGGCCCTTCTGGCCCTGCGTGACGTCGAAGGAAACCTTCTGGCCCTCGAACAGCTCACGGAAGCCGTTGGAGGCGATGTTCGAGTAGTGGGCGAAGACGTCCGGACCGCCGCCGTCCTGCTCGATGAAGCCGAAGCCCTTTTCCGAGTTGAACCACTTCACGGTGCCAGTAGCCATGTCTATCTCCTTAGTGGATGCAAATGGGCCCCACACCGGACAAAGACCGGCAAAAACAAAAATGCGCCTTCGGTTCACATAACCGTCAGGCGCACACGAGTTCATGGGTACCACAACTGAAACGTCAGTTAAGCGTAGCACACGTCGGCGGCCCCCGTTTCACCCGCCCGCCGACGGTGCGCAGCCCCGCGGCAGCCCGGTGCCGCTACAGCTCCACGCCCTGGGAACGGGCATGGCGGTCAGCCGCCACCTCGGCCTCCGCCTCGTCCAGATAGACCTCGCAGACCAGGCGGCCGTCGGTGTTCATGTTGTGCTCCAGCTCCCACAGGCTGAGCTCGCCGCCGCCCTCCAGCAGGAAGGCGTGCTCGTAGAAGCGGCACCAGGTGGCGTCGCGCCCGGGGCCCCGGCGGCGCGGTTTGGTGATCAGCGCGATGTGGTGGCCGAGCGCCCCCTGGAGCAGCTCGCGCACCACCTCGCCGGGCCCGTCCTCGTTCTCCGCGCGCCGCAGCAGCCGCCGGGCGTGGTCGGGCGAGCCGTCGGAGACGTACTCCCGGCGGGGCTGCACCGGCCCCATGGCCAGCAGCAGCTCCTCCGCCAGCCAGGCCGGCAGCTCCTCGGTCTCGCTGCCGGGGCCGATGCCGCCGCCGATCCGGTCGTGCACGCGCCGCTCGGCCCGGTCGAGGACGTCCTCGTCCGCGTACAGCTCGTAGACGAAGACATCCTCCGGCCCGGTGTTGTGCTCCAGCTCGAACAGAAGCAGGCTGCTGCCGTCCGCCAGGAGGAAGACGTGGCGGTACGAATTACAGCGGAGGGGCCGCCGGTCGTCATTGCGCTGGCGGTACGAGCGGAGCTCGGGCTGATGCATCAGCGCCGTCCGCAGCCGGCCGAGCATCCGCTCGTCGATCTCGAAGCCGTTCTGCGCCCGCCCCAGCAGCGCCTCCACATGCTCGATGGGCGTGGTCTCGGCTCCCGCCGGACCGCCCGGTCCCTGGCCGTGCTCCGTGCGCCCCCTGTGCGCCCTGTACGCCGGGCTCTGATTCCCCCACTCTGCTCGCTCGCTTCCGCTGCCGTTCTCACCCGCTCGCGAGTTCTCCATGCCTCCGACCTCCCGGACCTCGCCGCGCCCACCCCGCGCACTTACCGTAGCGGCGCGAACACGGGACGGGTGCGGGGTTTCGGTGAACTGGGTGCGCAGAGGTCCGGGCACGCGGGGGGCGGCCGGCGGTGGCTCGGCGGGTGGGGCGTGCGCGTGCTGTGCGCCCCCCTGGCCCGGCGGGGCCCCGACGGAGCCCCGGCGGATCCCCGGCGGAGCCCCGGCGGAGCCGGAGCCCCCTTCTCCGTCGAGCTTCTCCACCGAGCTTCTCCACCGAGCCGGCGCTACTCCCTCACGGGCTTCGGCGTCACGATCGGGAACACCGGGTTCGGATAGGTCAGATAGCCGAAGACGGTGTCAGCGGCAGCCTGGTCGTCCACCTCGATGCCGTGCCCGACCGCCGCGTCGAAGTGCTTCTTGAAGTCGAGGCCCTGCGTCAGCACCTCGTCGAGCACCGCGCGCGAGAGGGTGATGGTCGCCTGCGGCTTGCCCGCGAAGAGGTCCTCCCCGTCGACGTACACGAGCACGCCGTTCCGCAGGGTCGTGGTGCACTCCCGGCCGGTGCCGTTGAACACCCAGCGCAGCACGATCGGCGACCGCTGCTCCGCGGCGGCCCTGGGCCCGTCCACACTCTTGGCCATCGACGAGAAGATCTGCTCCAGGGACATGCTCTTCACAAGGTCCGAGGCGCTGTGCGGGACGGGCTTCTGCGGCCCGTTGCGGAGCTCTTCGGCACCGGTGAGGTAGAAGTTGCGCCAGGTGCCGTTCTCCGCGCCGTATCCCAGCTGCGTCATGGCATCGGCCTGCAGGGCCTTGGCCGCCGCCAGGACGTCGGCCGGGACGAGGGCAGGGTCCGCGGGGTCCGCGGAGGCGAAGATGACGTGGTTGAGCAGTTCCAGGACCCAGCGGTACTGCGGCGGCTCCGCCTCGTACGCCTGCCGCGCGGCCCGCACGACCTCCTCCGCGCCGCCCATGGCCCGCACGTACCGGGCGCCGGCCTCGACCGGGGGCAGCTCCCAGAGGTGGGCGGGGTTGCCGTCGAACCAGCCCATGTAGCGCTGGTAGACCGCCTTGAGGTTGTGGCTGAGCGAACCGTAGTAACCCCGGTCGTACCAGTGGCGGCCCAGCCCGGGCGGCAGCTCCTTGAGCTTCTCCGCGATCTCTATCCCGGTGTAGCCGTCATTGAGCAGGCGCAGGGACTGGTCGTTGAGATAGCCGTACATGTCCCGCTGGTTCGCGAGGAATTCGAGGATGCTCTCCTTGCCCCAGCGCGGCCAGTGGTGGGAGGCGAATTCGACGTCGGTGTGCTCGCCGAAGGTCTGGATGGCCTGGGTGAGGTACTTCGACCACGCGTGGGCGTCGCGGACCTGGGCGCCGCGCAGGCTGAGGATGTTGTGCATGGTGTGCGTCGAATTCTCGGCCATGCAGAGGGTGCGCAGCTCGGGGAAGTAGAAGTTCATCTCCGCCGGGGCCTCGGTACCCGGGGTGAGCTGGCAGATGATCCGGACCCCGTCCACGTGCAGCCGGTACAGGCCCGGCTGCCACGGAATGATGTCTTCCGACGGGTGCCAATCGCCCACCGGAGTGGGCTGGTGCTGCGGGCCGCCCACGTAGTCGGTCGGCGGGATGAGCGTGACCTCGCCGGTGGAGATCGTCAGCCCGAGGCCGGATCCCACCTGCCCGTCGGGGCCCTTGTCCAGGCCGGCCGCGTACATGTAGCCCGAGCGGCGGCTCATGGCCGGGCCCGCGTAGACGTTCTCGCTGACGGCGTGTTCCAGGAAGCCTTCGGGCGCGTAGACCTTCAGGTCGGGCGCGATGACGTCCCTGGTGTCGTTGAACAGGCCGCGGGAGCCACCGAAGTGGTCGACGTGGCTGTGGGTGTAGATGATGGCGGTGACGGGCCGGTTGTCGTTGCACGTCTCGCGGTAGAGCCGCAGGGCGTGCTGTGCGGTCTCGTAACAGGCGAGCGGGTCGATGACGATGATGCCCCGGTCGCCCGTCACGATCGTCATGTTGGACAGGTCGTAGCCGCGGACCTGGTAGATGGTCCGGCCGTTCGAGGCGGCCACGTGGAACAGGCCGGCGACGGCGGTGAGCCGGCCCTGCCGCCACAGGCTCGCGTTGACGGACGGCGGCGGTACGTCCTCGCCGTTCTCCAGGAACTCGTAGCCGGCGAAGTCCCACACGGCGCGCTTGCCGTCGCGGGAGGGGATGACGCGGAGGTCGCGCGGCGGCGGGGCTAGCAGCCCGCGCGTGGCGTCGGCGAAGTCGCCGGTGCTCGGCGGAATGGTCTCGATGACACCGCGGTTCGCCTCCGCGACGGCCGCGGACGGCTCGACGGGCTCGACGGGCTCGGCGCGCTCGGCGTGCCCGGTGGGCTCGGTGTGCTTGGGGCGCTCGGGGTGTTCGGGGTGTTCGGTGGACTGCTGCGACCCGGCGTTCTCAGGCATACGGCGTTCCTCCTTGGGCATGCGGAAGCTCCACGTGTGCGGGGGAAGAGTGGTGCGTGTGGTGCCGTACGGGTGCAAGGTGCGACATCGACG
Organism: Streptomyces sp. KLMMK; assembly: GCF_036961605.1. Taxonomy (NCBI): domain Bacteria; kingdom Bacillati; phylum Actinomycetota; class Actinomycetes; order Kitasatosporales; family Streptomycetaceae; genus Streptomyces; species Streptomyces sp. KLMMK. The sequence continues at coordinate 80 of NZ_JBAMDC010000080.1, read as the reverse complement.
CTATGAAGCGGTGGAACGTTGCACAAGGAACACGATCAAGCCAGGAAGCCGGGCGACGGTTCGAAGACGGTTCGAAGACG
>NZ_JBAMDC010000008.1:0-72060 GCF_036961605.1 Streptomyces sp. KLMMK | reverse complement strand
CGCACGCCGTCTACGCGCGCCTGCGTGCCCAGGGCCCGGCCGCACCCGTGGAGCTGGCGCCCGGCGCGCACGCGACCCTCGTCACCGACTACCGGGCCGCCCTCGAAGTGCTCCGGACACCCGAGGTCTTCGGGAAGGACGCCCGCCGCTGGCGGGCGCTCGCCGACGGCCGGGTCGCCCCGGACAACCCCGTCGTGCCGATGATGGCCTACCGGCCGAACTGCCTGTTCTCCGACGGCGACGCCCACACGCGGCTGCGCCAGGCCGTCACCGACTCCCTGGCGCGCATCGACCCCAACGCCCTGCGCGGCTACGTCGAGCGCAGCGCCGACACGCTCATCGACCGCTTCGCCGGCCTGGGCGAGGCCGACCTCCTCGGCGCGTACGCCAAGGTGCTGCCGCTGCTGGTCTTCCAGCAGCTCTTCGGCTGCCCGCCCGAGCTGGGCGACCGGCTCGTCGAGGGCTTCTCGGGCATCTTCGACGGCGTCGACGCCGAGCGCGCCGACGCCCTCATCACCAGCAGCCTCGTCGAGCTCATCGACCTCAAGCGCGAGCAGCCCGGCGCGGACATGACGTCCTGGCTGATGGCGCACCACGCCCGCCTGAGCGACGAGGAGCTGATCCACCAGCACGTTGTCCTCATCGGTGCCGGCACCGAGCCCCAGCAGAACCTCATCGCCAACGCCCTGCGGCTGCTGCTCTCCGACGACCGCTTCGCCGGCGACCTCGCCGGCGGCAGCATGCCCGTCGAGGACGCCCTGGACGAGGTGCTGTGGCTCGACCCGCCCATGGCCAACTACGGCGTCCACTACCCCGTCCAGGACGTCGACTTCGGCGGCGTGCCGCTGGCCGCCGGCGAGCCCGTGGTCGTCAGCTTCGCCGCGGCCAACACCGACCCGGCGCTGCTCTCCGGCCGGCGCACCGGCAACCGCGCCCACCTCGCCTGGAGCGCGGGCCCCCACCACTGCCCGGCCAAGGACGCGGCCCGCCTGATCGCCGCAGTCGCCGTCGAGAAGCTCCTGGACCGCCTGCCCGACCTGGAGCTCGCGATCCCGGCCGACCGCCTCGTCTGGCGTCCGGGCCCCTTCCACCGCGCGCTGACGGCCCTGCCCGTGCGCTTCCCCCCGGCGCCGCCGTCCGGCTCGCGGCCGGCGCCCGTCCACGACCTCTCGGCGTCCGCCGTACGCGGCCCGGGGCCGGGTTCCGGGCCCGGCCCGGGTCTCAGGCCCGTCCCCGGTGCCGGTGCCGGTGCCGGTGCGGGTCCCGGCCCCGTCCCCGGTCCCGGTTCCCGCCCCGTGCCGCCGTACGAGCAACCCCGCTCCGATCAGTCCGCTCATTCCCCGCAGCAGGCAGACCTCCCTGGAGACAGCCGATGGAACACAAGCCCAGTACCGTCCCGGTTCAGTCCGGCCCCTTCCGGATCGATGCCACCGGCAGCGACATCCACGGCGAGGCCGCCCGCATCCGGGCGCGGGGCGCCGCGACGCCCGTGGAGCTTCCTGGGGGAGTGGTGGCGTGGGCAGTGACCACCCAGCCGCTGCTGAAGGAGCTCCTGACGGACCCGCGCGTCTCGAAGGACCCGCACCAGCACTGGCCGGCCTGGATCAACGGTGACATCTCTCCGGAGTGGCCCCTGTTCACCTGGGTGGCCGTGCGGAACATGTTCACCGCCTACGGCACGGACCACAAGCGGCTGCGCACCCTCGTGGCCAAGGCCTTCACCGCCCGCCGCACCGCCGCCCTGCGCCCCCGCATCGAGGCGATGACGGCGGACCTCCTCGACGCTCTGGCCGCCAAGGCTCCGGGCGAGCCCGTCGACCTGCGCGAGTCGTACGCCTACCCGATCCCCATCCAGGTCATTTGCGAGCTCTTCGGCGTCACCGACCCGGACCTCCGCGACGGCCTGCGCGACTGCGTCGACAGCATCTTCCACACCTCCGCCGACCCGGACGAGGTCACGGCCACGTACGCGCGGACCTACGAGCTCCTGGGCGCCCTCGTCGCCGCCAAGCGGGCCGCCCCCGCCGACGACATGACGAGCGTGCTGATCTCCGCCCGCGAGGAGGACGGCTCGCGCCTCAGCGAGCAGGAGCTCCTCGACACCCTGCTGCTGGTGATCAGCGCCGGGCACGAGACCACCGTCAACCTCCTCGACAACGCCATCCACGCCCTGCTCACCCACCCCGACCAGCTGGCCCTCGTCCGCGCGGGCACGGCCGGCTGGGACGACGTGATCGAGGAGACCCTGCGCAACCGGGCCCCCGTGGCGAGCCTTCCGCTGCGCTACGCCACCGAGGACATCGCGCTGCCCGACGGCACGGTGCTGAAGCAGGGCGACGCGATCCTCGCCGCCTACGCCGCGGCCGGCCGCGACCCGGAGCTGCACGGCGCGGAACCGGACCGCTTCGACGTCACGCGTACCGTCAAGGACCACCTCGCCTTCGGCCACGGCGTGCACTTCTGCCTCGGCGCCCCCCTCGCGCGCCTGGAGGCCTCGATCGCCCTGCCCGCGCTCTTCGACCGCTTCCCGCGGATGCGGCTCGCCGTGAAGCCAAGTGACCTGCGGCCCGTGGAGTCCTTCATCTCCAACGGCCACCGGGCGCTGCCGGCCCTGCTGCACGGCTGATCAACCGTGCAGCCACGGCCGGCCCACCCCACTGCACAGCCGCCCTGAGCGTCCTCGCCGCACCCCGGAACGGGTGGTGCGGCGTGCGCCACATTTCCGTTCCGGCGGGTGGCGGGTGGGCGGCCGTCCGGGGGAGCGCTTACGCTTCTCTGTTGTGTCCAAACTGACCGACCTGCCGAAACGGATCCTCATCGGCCGGGCGCTGCACAGCAGCAAGCTGGGAGAAACCCTTCTTCCCAAGCGCATCGCCCTGCCCGTCTTCGCCTCCGACCCGCTCTCCTCCGTGGCGTACGCGCCGGGCGAAGTGCTCCTCGTGCTCTCCGCGGCAGGCGTGTCGGCCTACCACTTCAGCCCATGGATCGCTGTCGCCGTGGTCGTGCTGATGTTCACGGTGGTCGCCTCGTACCGCCAGAACGTCCACGCCTACCCCAGCGGCGGCGGCGACTACGAGGTCGCCAACGTCAACCTCGGCCCCAAGGCCGGCCTGACCGTCGCGAGCGCCCTGCTCGTCGACTACGTCCTGACCGTCGCGGTCTCCATCTCCTCCGGCATCGAGAACCTCGGCTCCGCGATCCCGTTCGTCATCGAGCACAAGACGGCCTGCGCCGTCGGCGTGATCGTGCTGCTCACCCTGATGAACCTGCGCGGCGTCAAGGAGTCGGGCAAGCTCTTCGCGATCCCCACGTATGTCTTCGTGGGCGGCGTCTTCATCATGATCGCCTGGGGCGCCTACCGCGGCCTGATCTCCGGCGACACCATGAAGGCCCCCACCGCCGACTACACGATCAGCGCCGAGCACCAGGGCCTTGCAGGCTTCGCACTGGTCTTCCTGCTGCTGCGCGCCTTCTCCTCCGGCTGTGCCGCCCTCACCGGCGTCGAGGCCATCAGCAACGGCGTGCCGGCCTTCCGCAAGCCGAAGTCGAAGAACGCCGCCACGACGCTGGCCCTGATGGGCGCCCTCGCCGTCACCATGTTCTGCGGCATCATCGGCCTGGCCATGGCCACCAAGGTCCGGATGGCCGAGGAGCCCGCCACCCACCTGCTGCACAACGGCACCCCGGTGGGCGAGGAGTACACCCAGAACCCGGTGATCTCCCAGGTCGCCGAGGCTGTCTTCGGCGGCGGATCGTTCTTCTTCATCCTGCTCGCCGCGGCCACCGCGCTCGTGCTGTTCCTCGCGGCCAACACCGCGTACAACGGCTTCCCGCTGCTCGGCTCGATCCTCGCCCAGGACCGCTACCTGCCGCGCCAGCTGCACACCCGTGGCGACCGGCTCGCGTTCTCCAACGGCATCGTGCTGCTCGCCGCCGCGGCCGCGATACTCGTCTACATCTACGGCGCGGACTCGACGAAGCTGATCCAGCTCTACATCGTCGGCGTCTTCGTCTCCTTCACTCTCAGCCAGACCGGCATGGTCCGGCACTGGAACCGCCACCTGGCGAGCGAGACCGACCCGGCCAAGCGCCGCCTCATGATCCGCTCCCGGGCGATCAACACGTTCGGCGCCTTCTTCACCGGCCTGGTCCTGGTCGTCGTGCTGGTCACCAAGTTCACCCACGGCGCGTGGGTCGCCCTGCTCGGCATGGTGATCTTCTACGCCACCATGACGGCGATCCGGAAGCACTACGACCGGGTGTCCGAGGAGATCGCCGCCGACGAGGGCCCGGGCGACGAGGCCGTCCGCCCCTCGCGCGTCCACTCGATCGTCCTGGTCTCCAAGATCCACAAGCCGACGCTGCGGGCTCTGGCCTACGCCAAGCTCATGCGCTCCGACACCCTCGAAGCGCTCAGCATCAGCGTCGACCCGGCCGAGACCAAGGCGCTGCGCGAGGAGTGGCAGCGCCGCGGCATCGACGTCTCGCTGAAGATCCTCGACTCGCCCTACCGCGAGATCACGCGCCCCGTCATCGACTACGTCAAGAGCCTCCGCAAGGAGAGCCCGCGCGACGTCGTCAGCGTCTACATCCCGGAGTACGTGGTCGGCCACTGGTACGAGCACCTGCTGCACAACCAGAGCGCCCTGCGCCTGAAGGGCCGCCTGCTCTTCACGCCGGGCGTGATGGTCACCTCGGTGCCCTGGCAGCTCGACTCCTCCGAGGCGGCCAAGCTGCGGGCCCGCAAGCGCGCCGAGTGGAACGCGCCGGGTTCGGTGCGAAGAGGCCCGGTGGGCGAGCAGAAGAAGGAAAAGGCGTCGACGAAGAAGTAGCGACGTGGTGACGTAACGAATCCGCCGACCGGCGAATTCGCAGGTGGGGTGGGACGGCCCGTAGACTGGACGGCTGTCCCACCCCACCTTTCTCTTAAGTCTCTGGAGCCGGCCACCATGCAGAACGCACCGCAGGAATCGCTGGTCGGCGAGGAGTACGAGGTCGAGGTGGGCCCGGTCGCCCACGGTGGCCACTGCGTCGCCCGTACGGAGTCGGGCCGCGTCCTCTTCGTCCGCCACACGCTCCCCGGCGAGCGCGTGATCGCCAGGGTGACGGAGGGCGAGGCGACGTCCCGCTTCCTGCGCGCCGACGCGGTCGAGGTGCTGGAGGCCTCCAAGGACCGCGTCCCGGCCCCCTGCCCCTTCTCCGGCCCCGGCAAGTGCGGCGGCTGCGACTGGCAGCACGCCAAGCCGGGCGCCCAGCGCCGCTTCAAGGGCGAGGTCATCGCCGAGCAGCTGAAGCGCCTCGCGGGCCTCACCCCCGAGGACGCCGGCTGGGACGGCACCGTGATGCCGGCCGAGGGCGACAAGCTCCCCGCGGGCGAGGTTCCCGCCTGGCGCACCCGCGTCCAGTACGCGATCGACGCCGAGGGCCACGCGGGCCTGCGCAAGCACCGCTCGCACGACGTCCAGGTCATCGACCACTGCATGATCGCCGCGCCGGGCGTGAGCGAGCTGGGCATCGAGAAGCGCGAGTGGCCGCAGATCGCCTCGGTGGAGGCCATCGCGGCGAGCGGCTCGGCGGACCGCCAGGTCATCCTCACCCCGAAGCCGGGAGGCCGCCTCCCGATCGTAGAACTGGACAAGCCGGTCTCGGTTCTCCGCATCGGCGAGAAGGACCAGCAGGTCCACCGCGTCCACGGCCGCCCCTTCGTCCGCGAACGCGCCGACGAGCGCACGTACCGCGTGGGCGAGGGCGGCTTCTGGCAGGTCCACCCGCAGGCCGCCGACATGCTGGTGAAGGCCGTCATGCAGGGCCTCATGCCCCGCAAGGGCGACATGGCCCTCGACCTCTACTGCGGCGTGGGCCTCTTCGCCGGCGCCCTCGGCGAGCGCATCGGCGAGAAGGGCGCCGTCCTCGGCATCGAATCCGGCAAGCGCGCCGTCGAGGACGCCCGCCACAACCTCCAAGACCTCGACCGCGTCCGCATCGAACAGGGCAAGGTCGAGCAGGTCCTCCCGCGCACAGGCATCAAGGAGGCCGACCTCATCGTCCTCGACCCGCCCCGCGCCGGCGCCGGCAAGCAGACGGTCCGCCACCTGGCGTCACTGGGCGCCCGCCGCATCGCCTACGTGGCCTGCGACCCGGCCGCCCTGGCCCGCGACCTCAACTACTTCGCCGAGGCCGGCTACAAGCCGGTCAAGCTCCGCGCCTTCGACCTCTTCCCGATGACGCACCATGTGGAGTGCGTCGCCATCCTCAAGCCCACGGGAAACCCCGCCTGACCTGCGGTTTTACCTGGTGTGCATGATGTGCGCTGTGTGCGTTGGGGGCGAACTTCTGACGCTGAAATGACGCTCGTGACGCTCTCCTGACGCTCGTTTGACGCTCGTCGGGAGGGTGGCCGGCGAGCACAAAACCGCCCGTCGACTGGGCTTTGAGTCCGGTCGACGGGCGGCTGCGTTTGGGTAGGACGAGGGGCCTGCACAGGCGGCGGGGCGCGGTCCCCGAAGTCCTTTGACGTGCGTCGGCTGGTCTGCCCTGGCCGGTGTGTCGGCTGCCACAGCGTGGGGGGTATTGCAGAGCCTTTCGGCTCTTTGTTCTTTTGTGTGGTTTGCCTGGCAGGGGAAAGATTGAATCACAGGAATCCATGTGGCATGGGCGCGGGCTTCGGCAGACCGGCCGCAGGGGAGTTCGGCGGTGTGTCGTTCGGCCCGGTTTCTGCTCTGGTCGTGCAAAGACCCGGATCAGCAGGGCCCGGCGGGTCTGGCGGAGGATCTGAAGATTTCACACGTCGGCGACCGGGCGCGTTTCTGGCCGGTGCGGCACTGAGCGGTTTGGTCGTCGACCGGCTGGCCAAGGTCGCCAGCAAGGCAGGGTCCTTCCTCATAGAGCTCCGCGGAGGGCCCAGGGGCGGCTGAGCGTGTCGCACGGCCGCAGCTTCCGGCCTATCCGGAGGCATGAGATGTCCTCGAGCACATCGCGATCACCTGAGCCGCGCAACCAGGACGCTTCAGTGGGCGATCTGCTATCCGAGGTCACTTCGGATGTGCAGACGCTGTTCCGACGGGAGATTGAGCTGGCCAAGGGGCCGCTGGAATGTTCGGCGGGGCCGGGTTCGCTGGCTACATGGTGGCCCTGTTTCTCTCCCTCACTGAGTTGTTCGCGCTGGCCCATGTGAAGGGCGCCGGTTGGGCGGCATTGCTGGTCACCGGAGTGTGGGCGGTGACCGGCGCAGTACTGTTCACGCTGGGTCGCTCCCGGATGCGGAGCGTGTCGCCGGAGCGGACCGTCCAGACGGTGAAGGAGCTCGCGCAATGGGCACGTCACCCGACCGGAGAAGGGCCGACATCGAAAGGACCCGCGACAAACTGTCCGGCGACGTCGATCAGCTGGCGGATCGCGCCAGCCCTCGCCGCGTGGCACGCCGCCGCACCGAACGGGTTCGCGCAGCGGCCTCAGGGTTTCAGGGAACGGATCATGGGCGCCGCCGTGGATGTGCCCGGGCAGGCGCGGTCCGTGCAGGAGAGCGCGAGCCAGGCCGCGGACACGGTTCGTCAGACCGCGGAAGAGGCGGGTGAGACGGTCCGTAGAGTGCCCGAACAGGCCGTGCGCCGGACGCAGGGCAACCTGCTGGCGGCTGGGCTGATCGCCTTCGGCGCCGGTTTGCTGGCGGCGTCACTCCTGCCTGTCTCCCAGGCCGAGCAGCAGGCAGCCGCGGAGCTTTCGACAAGGCCGTCCAGGCGATCGAGCCGGTGAAGGAAGCGGCACTCGATTCCGCTCAGCGGTTGAAGGGGGAAGCCGCCGAGGCGGCGCAGCAGGCCGCCCAGGAGGTCAAGGACACCGCGGCGCAGGCCGCCCAGGCCGGGCAGGTGACCGAGCAGGCCCAGCAGTCCACCGAGGCCGTTGCGGGCAAAGCCCGCGAGCGGGCTCCGGTCGCCGAGCCGTGACATCCCGTCCGCCAGCGCCGCCGCATCGACCAGGACGCACCATCAAGGGGCTGGGCAGCTCCACCATCAAACCGCTGATCGACAACCTGGGCAGCCTGGCCCCGGGCGCCGCACGCGACACCTTGAACAGCATGCTGATGCAGTTGCAGAGCAGTCAGGGCAAGGCTGGACTCGCGCTGATCACCGGAATCGCGGTCGCCCGGCTGCACACCGGCGCGCACTATCCCACCGATGTCGCTGCCGGAGTGTCATCGGCCTGACCAGCGCCTGGCTGGTTCACTACGCCTCCAGGCTCCCGCTGCGCACGATGCTCTGACCCATGTGGGCCGGGTGGTCCGGCGCAGCCGGGGTAGGCCGGCGCCCGCCGCTTGGGACGCCGCCGGGAGGCGGCCCTCGCCCGGGGCGCCGCGTGTGACCAGTCCGAGAAGGGCTGTACGGCCGTACAGCAGAGCCTTGCCGACGACCCGGTGCGGCGCAGCCAGGCGGCGGCTGCCGAACGCGACCGACGGCTTCGAGAACTCGGAAACGAGGTGGAAGAACGCCGGAAGCAGGCCGGCACAGCGTCCAGTACCTGACGAACGTCGATGGCCCGCCCGGCTGGCCTCTATCACCTCGCCGGTCGGGAGGTGGCCGTCGGCCCCTCCTGCGCCACCCGCCGCCCCGCCGCGCAAGCTCGTCGACCCCAGCAGACTCCGGGTGGTCGACCCAGGCGGCGCCATCACGCCGCCGCAGTCCCCGGTCGGGAAGCATCCGCCGCACGACCGAGTGCGTTTACCTCGGCTGCCTCCGTACTGCCGCAGCCCCGCGCCGGATCGGCGATGCCCTGCCGCCCGTCAGCGCCCCCGCTTCGGCGCCGAGACCTCGCACTCGCGCCGGAAGTTCCGCCGACGATCAATCAACGGTGAGGTTTACGAGGCGGGGCTCGACTCCGCCCCGTCGTCATACTCCGCGTCGGGTTCTGCGGCCAGTCCGGCCCCCTCGCTCAGGTCCGGGTCCAGGTCGCTCGAGTTCTGTTCCGCGGCAGCCTCCACCGCCTCCTCGCTCGGGCTCCCGTCGTGCTCGGCAAGCATGGGAAGGACGTACGCCTGGGCCAATCCCGCCAGATGAAGCGGGAGCGGGAGGGACAGCGCTGCAGCGTAGTCCGGGGACTGGCGGAGCTGGTGCACGGCAAGGGCCAACGCCTCGGCGTCGTCGGGTTTTCCCTGTACGAGGGCGGACGGGGCGTCGTCCTCGTGGCAGCCCAGTACGGCGATTTCCACCAGGGTCGGGTTCCAAGCGCTGGTGCCCGCCTGCGAGGTGAGGTTGCCTGCCGCGTTGACCCGGGTGGCAAGACGGTCGAGGGCGGGCGAGATGGCGTGGGTTCCGGGGCGTTCGGTGGTGCTGTAGAAGACCCGCTCTTGTGAGGGTGCCCCGTGCTGTTGCCGGGGACTCTGCTTCCAGAAGCCGGCCGGCTGTCCGTGCGGCTTGCCGGGTTCGGCAAGACCCCACCACTGGGCGGTCTCACGGCCGCCGCATCCACGTACCCGCACGAGACGAAGTTCGTCGTCGAGCCGGCCTGCCGGGGCGTGACCGGTCCTGATCAGGTCGCGTTCGATGCGGCCGTCCTGCAACCATGGCCAGTGCAGCCTGCTGTTCTGCGCGTGGGTGATGAGTGCGGTGGGCTCTCCGCGGAAGGAGTGCAGCACACGCTGGAGGAACGCCGCGGTCTCTCTGCGCTGCTGGGCGAGGTTGGTGCGCCACTGCTTACTGGTGACTCGCGGAGGGCCGGAGCGGGCGCCGCCGTCCACCGATTCGGGCTCCGCGAATGCTTCGGGATCGATCTCCGCCTGCTTCACCAGGCCGAGGAGGAACTGCGGATAGGGCACCCATTGCCCCGTGCTGTCGTCCCAGCCGCGTACGGCCGCCAGGCCTTCCGTGTCCGGCAGCGGGGTGACGAGGACGGCCACCGGCAGGTGCTTGGGCAGCCGGGTCGGGCCGTCCTTGCGGCGCTTCACCATCCACACCGCGGCGTACTGCAGTCCATCGGGGAGGTCGTCACCGAGGGTGTGCTGCGGCAGGACGCGGACGCCGAGCTGGCGCAGTCCATCCAGCCAGGAGCTGTGCGTGCGGTGGCCGAGGCTGTCCACGTTGTCGATCTGCCGGTCGGTGGAGGGGGTCACGACGAACTGGGTCAGCAGCCCGGCGTCGGCGCAGCCCAGACGGACGGCGAACTTGGGGTCCGTCGACGCGGGGCGGAACGTGCTGCGGTGTGCGATCTCCACCAGGGCGAGTTCGGGACGAGAGGAGGACATACCGTCCGCATGGAGCCATGAGCACAGGGCACGGCGGCGATCGCGGACGGCAGCCGCGAGGGCCGCACCCCTTCCCCTGACGGCCGGATCGGGCACGAGCTGTCCGCCCAGCCCGTCGGCGAGAGGCAGACAGCGCAACCGGAGCGTGAGTTCCGCCGTCCGCCATTCGAGGACGATCGGTGCTCCGGGCCTGGCCTCGTCGAAGTCTCGGTCCGTGATGCCGGCGGCAGCGGCGCCGCCGTCGCCGTCCAGCCCCAGGGCCAGGGCGAACTGCGCCACCGCCTCCGTCCGTACCTCGGGCGACTGCCACAGCAGCCGGGCCGCCACCACTGGTCGCCCGTCCTGTTCCGGGCCGTGGCCGGCGATCCGGGACTGTGCCGCGAGTGCCACGCGCCGTGCCTGGGTCTCGCGCTGCAGCTCGGCCTTCTTGGCCTCGTCGGTTCGCGGCTTGGGGCGCCGGTTCTTCGGTGCGCCAATGCCCTTGCCGCGTCCGCGCGCCAGGTCCGGTACCCGGACCACCGCTTCGGGGAGTGCCTGTTCGGCCCATTCGGTGAGCTGCGCCCGCTGGTTGGGCATGAAGCCGGTGCCGATCTCGTGCTTGCCCATCCTGGTGCTGTGAACCACGGCAGCGCGAACGCCGCGGCCCTCGCCGATCCAGGAGACCGGCTCGGTGAGGAGCTGTTCGGGGTCGGGGAAGTTTCCGGCCAGGGCGAGTCCGCGCAGGATCCCGGCGGTGTCGTTCTCCGACCAGACGAAGGTGTCGGCTGCCCGGTCACGGCGCAGACGGGCGAGCGCGTAGCGTTCGGTGGCCGGCGCTCCAGGAAGCCAGGGGATGGTGGGCCGGAGGTGGACGGTGGTGGCCTCCCGGTAGGACAGGTTGAGGCGCTTGGTGGTGGCCCGGGGGTGGGTGGCCCATCGGCGTACTCCCCAGTGCAGATGGAGGCGCGGCCGGGGGTCGAACGGCGTGGTGTGCAGGGAGATGTTCAGGACGACGGAGAACCACCATTCCTTGCGCTTGACGGTCCGGGTCAGGGGCTGCGACATGAGCTCGGCGCCCTGGTCACGGGGCCCGCGGGGCAGTGCCCGGAAACGCAGCTCCCCGCCCTCGAACGGGAAGGCGTCCAGGGTCAGGATGCGGCGTGCCAGAGCGTCGGTGGCGAGCTGGAACTGCGGCGGTTCGGGGGAGGCGGTACCGCCCGAGGTGAGGGGGGTGGTGAGCAGTTCGACGCCGGTGACGGGCTGCCACGCCGGCAGGTTCCGCTTCAGCTCTGAGCTGGTCGCGAGCAGCATTGAGCGGAACCCGGGATCCTGCGCGGCGCCCTTGGGGCCGAGTGTGCGCAGCCAGGCGTCGAGGAGTTGCTCCATCGAGCGGCTCGGGAGGGGGTCGGGTGCCGAGGCGGGGACGTACAGCCAGAAGTCCTCGGCTGCCGGTTCCGGCCCCGGCTCGACGGGGGGCCGGGGGCGGGGCCGGACGATCACGTCGGGGGCGAGGGTCTGGAGTACTCCGTCCAGTCGGCGGGTGGGGAGGGTCAGCTGCCGTTTCTCCTCGCCCCGTCCGTGGTTGTGCAGTCCGAGGAGCCCGGCGCGCCAGTGCTCGGGGAAGGGGAGCACGCGGAAGTCCTCGGTCCAGGGGGTGCTGTCCTCGGCCAGGTGGTACGCGGATCGGCGGATGTTCTTGTACATGTCGGTCCTCCCTGCGGTGTCGTACGTGGTCGGATACGGGTCCCTCGACCACCAAAGTGGTGAGAGCGACACCAGTCGAAGTGCGTCAGTCGACCTTGTGCGGGCCGGGTGGCGCCTCCAGGCCGCACAGTGCCTCGTACAGCGGGCGGTAGAGCAGCTTGACGAGTTCGGTGTCGGCGGGGTTGGGGTGCGTGCCATTGCCGGGGCTGCCGGACGGTGCGAAATAGGGGGCGAGGACGTCCCGGAGCCGGACGAGCAGCCCCGGGTCGCTGTCGCGGCGGGTGCGCCGTTCCCGCCCGAAGGCCGGCGCCTGGGCGGCCGCGAGCTGCGGTGCGAAGGCGGCATCGACGAACACGACGCGGGCGGGTACCCCGCCGCGGACGAGGCGTCCGATGACCTGCCAGATGGTGACGAGCTGATCCCAGACGAAGGACTTCTTCTCCTCGTCGGAGAGCGAGGAGTAGATGTAGGGCCGTGACAGTACGTGCCGCCAGACGCGGCGTGCGGTGGTCCGGAAGGCGCTGCCGGCCACGTGCAGGTCGTCGGCCTCGGCCACCAGGTCGCCGAACGTCCCTTCCGGCCCGGTCAGCTGACCGCGTACGAAACGGCTCGCCCAGTCGTTGATGGCGAAGACGGCCAGGGAGAGGTCGTCAGGACGGGGGTGGGGGCGGACCATGAACAGGACCGTTCCGAACGCTGCCACTCGCTCCTCGCCGGGCCGCTGGGGTGCGGTGAGGATGTTGTGGCCACGCTCGACGGCGAGGAGGGGGGCCACGAGCAGTTCGGCGTCCGGGTCGTCGGCGAAGGAGGCGAGGTCGCCGCGCCGCACCGCTCCCGCGCTCGTCGGCTTACTCCCCGCTGGTGCCGCGCCGTCGATGGCGGTCTCCAGTTCGGCGTCGTCGGCGGCCAGGACGCGTACCCGGCCGCGCCAGCGCGGGATCTCGTCCAGGGCGGTGGCCGCCACCTTGGCCTCCGCGTAGCTGGCCACGAGGAGCAGGGCACGTTTGCGGCGCTGGTCGGGGATCTGGGCGAGTTCGCTCTGCAGGGGGGATGTGCTTCCGTCACCCCGGGGCCGGGCGAGCCGGTCGATCATCAGGCGCAGGACGTCCTCGCGCTTGTCGGGGTCCTGGCCGGAGAGCCGGATCGGCTGTCCGGCTGCGTCGTGGAGGAACTCGGTGCGGAACACGGTGTCCCGGATAGACCGCAGCGCCTTGCTCTGCGGCTTGAGGACTGCACGGACGGGGGCGAGGACGTGGGCACGGGTGGAGGTGCCCGCCCAGCTGGTGCCCGACATCAGCAGGACGTGCGGGCCGGACTGCCCTCGGCCGGGGTCGGCGCCGAGCTGGGGAAGGCTGAGGAGCAGTTCGCGGCCGATGCCCGCACAGCGGAAGAAGCGCAGGGTGCCGGTGCGGTGTCCGTCCTTGTTGCGGGCGGCGGCCCGTTCGTCGACCAGGTACTGGAAGCCGAGGACATTGCCCATGGGGGCCTCGGGCAGCAGTGGCGCGTAGTCGAGGGGTGGGCGCCGGGTCAATTCGTGGCTCGCCGAGTCGAGCCGTAGCGCGGCCTCCACCTGGGGCCACAGAAACGTCACCCGGTCCAGGCGCTGATGCAGAGCGGCGAGAACCAGGGTGAACTCCAGTCGGCGCGCGTTGAGCTCACGCCACTCCTCGGTGAGGGGCACGTCGTGGGGTGCAGGTTCCTTGCCGCGACCGACGACTGGCGCAGGACGCTGCTCCGGCCCCGGTGCTCCGACGAGGAACGAGTCGAGGAGCGCGCGGACGCGGCGTCGCGTCCGCTTCTCGTCGAGGGTGTGCAGGACGTCGTGGGCGAGGGCGGTCAGCTGGTCGGCGGGGGTCAGGTAAGGACCGCGCCCGCCGAGCGGATCGTCGCGGAACGTGTCGAAGAACTCGGTGATCTCGGTGCGACGCTGAGACCAAGGGGCTTCTGGCGCAGAGGCCTTACCGTCGTTCCCGAACCCGTCCTCGTCCTCGTACAGTGCGCTCTCGTCCTCCACGTTCCCTTCGTCCACGCCGTCCGGTCGTTCCGCGTTCCGTCCTTGCGCCGGCGGGTACCAGGCGTGCAGCAGCTTCTCCTGAAGCGTCCACGCGCTGAAGTAGTCGATTTGCGCCCAGTTCCGTAGTCCTTCGTCGTCGATGAGCATGGCGTACAGCCGGTCCGCGGCGGATCCGACGACGTCCAGGGCGGCGGACCATCGCTCCACGTCCTGGTCGGAGAGCTGCAGTCGTCCCTGGCGGGCGAGCTCGGCGATCTCATGGGTCTGCAACTGGTCGAGCCAGGAGTCGGAGACACCGGTGGTGACGAGCGTGGCTGACGGTGCGAACATCTGGTCGAGCTGCATCTGCACGCGGTCGGCCTCGTCGACGATGACGATGTCGCTGCGCAGACAGGCCAGTTCCAGGTAGCGCAGACGCTCGGCGTTGAGCTGGCGCGGTACCGCCGTCTGGACGAGGCTGGCCGGGTTGGCCACCCAGATCAGGGCGTCCACGAGGTCGCGCGCGGAGGAGTGCCGGGGGCAGGCGCTCCACAGCGGGCAGGCGTGCGGGGTACCCATGTGATCTTCGTCGGCGTCGTCCGCAGGGGTCTCTCTCCCGGTGACTCCGCGGGCGCGTTCGAGTTCGCGTACAGCACGCTCGGCCGCAGGTTCCTCGATGGTCTCCTTGCGCCGTGCGGGGTGGAGGGCACCGCACGGCGCGTCGGTGTAGCGCAGCGGCTCCGAGGCGTCCAGCGCGCGCAGGGCGTCCAGCGGGCAGGCGGTGCTGAGGTGCGTGAACACCGAGCCGGTGTGAGTCAGCAGCGAGTGCGCTCCGCGTGCGGCGAGCCGGCGGTGTAGTCGCTGCGTGTGCTGGGGCCGTGTCGTCCCGCCCTGGACCAGGGCCGCGCTCAGATCGAGTGCGCGGAACAGTTCGGTCAGGGCGAGCTGTTCGGCCACGTCACCGACGACGAGTGTGATGCGCAGCCCGTTCTGGTGCGCCCAGACGGCGAGCAGCGTCATCAGGGTCGACTTGCCCGCCCCGACCATGCCGACGAGGTGGGTGAGCTGGTCGAGCGGCAGTGCGGAGGCTGCTTCGAAGGCCGTCCCGTCCGCGGTGCGGGTGTCGAGGTCGAGGTGGCCGAGGCGCTGCTCCCAGTTTCCCGCCTTGAGTCCACGCCGTGCTCCCTCCTCGTCCATCCACCGTGCCACGTTGGAGAGTTCATCGAGTGGGACGTCGAGAGGGCCGGCAGTTGCCGGGCGTTCGGCGGCGAGGGGATGGCCGGGGAAGGGTTCCCGTACGAGGTCGGCGGGGACGGTGACGGAGGTGCGCCGATGGTGGCGGTCCATGAAACGGTGCTCACCGGCTTCTGCCTGCGGGAGCGGCTTGGTGGCGAAGCCCGGGAGGTTCGCGAGCGCATCGTCGTAGGTGGCGAAGCGATCGGCGGCCAGCTTGAGGGGAACCCGGTAAGCGGGTTGGCCGGCAGCCGGGACACGGTACGCGCGCAGCCGTTCGGGCAGTGCCAGGTAGGCGTCCAGGCTCTGCCGCCACATCCGGCCACGGCGCATCGGCCACAGCAGGTGTCGGGCGGCGGTCAGCGCGACCTGTTCGGCCGCGTCGGTGGGGAGTTTCGCGGCGCGCACGAAGGCCGGACCGTAGCCGCCGAGAAGAGTCCACGTCCCGTCGACGGCATGGCCGGGAGCCACGGTCTCCATCAGCCGCAGAGCGAGTTCGACCTGGCAGAGCAGGGCGGGCCGGGTCCGGGCGTGCTCCTCGGGCCAGGGGCCGAGCGCGGCGACGATCGGCTGGTACCAGCTGCTGCGGTCACGCACGGGCCGCTCCGTCCTTTCCGGCGCCGCGGGTCGGCGTCGCGTGTTCTCCGGTCGGCAACGACGCCGTATGCCCGGTTGCCCGGTCCCTTCTCGGTGCCGGGATCTGCTCGGTTCGGTGGGGTGCGATGGAGGCATCCGGTCCACGTTCACCGGACAGCCGCAGCCGCGCGGCCCGCTTCAGCTGGTCGTACGTCAGCAGGCGCAGACCGCCCGCCTCAGCGCTCCGTTCCCTGGCGTAGATGTCGAGATAGTCGCGGCGCGCGCGCACCCTGAACCCCGGCACCACCCAGCAGGCTTCGTCGTACGGGGGTTCGGCGCGGACCGCGGTCGCGGAGCGCCCGAGGAAGGCCGGGTGGGCCCAGTCCTTGACGTCGACGGCCCACACATGACCGTCGGGGAAGGTCACGCGCAGGTCGTACGCGTCGAAGCCCGGCCACATCTCGACGGTGAGCCCCAGGGCACGCAGCTCGGTCTCCAGTGAGGTCTCGGCCTGTCCGGGGCCGGTAACGAACTGTCGTATCGGTTTGCGCAGTTGACGCAGCTCTCCTGCCTCTGACGCGACGAGCATCCGGCCATGGGGTGCGGGGCCCCGGTGCCGGCACTGGTCACGCTCGCACCACCACTCGGTGTCGGACACCGGGTGGAGCAGCGTCAGACAGCGGTGGCAGCACAGGTACGCCCCGTCCCGCCGGAACCCGAGGGGGACGGGGGCGTAGATCTCCTCGACGAGGAAGCGGACGGGGTCGAGGAAGAGGTCGGTGCTGACCTCGACCCAGTCCGCCTCGGTGAGGACGGGCCGGGTGACCAGAAGGCGGCGGAAGGCCGTGTACGACTCCGGCGACGACATGGCGCGGCAGGCGCGCAGGGCTTCGTGGATGACCAGGCGGTCGTACTGCCGTCCGGTGCTGTCGCCGTATCCCCGCACGGCCAGTTCGTGGCAGAGTTGCGAGGGCTCTCCCGAGTCCTTGTCGATCAGCCGGTCGCCGGCATCGAACAGGTCGGTGGGCAGGCGGTCGAGGGGCCAGCTGCCCAGGGGACGGGCGCGGGCCCAGCGCATCATCTCGGGCACCCCGGCCGGGGGCCTGGCCCCGTTGCGCAGGCACTCGAGCACCAGGGCATCCAGGGCCCGCTGCGCGGTGGCCGGGTAGGGCAGGACGAAGGAGTCGAGCCGGTCGACGGCCGCCAGGTGCAGGACGGCAGTGGCGACATTCCGCAGCAGGACGACATCGGGGTTGGACAGCCAGTCCGGTACGAGTTGCTGGTCAGTCATGGGCCGGGGTGTCTCCTCGCGGCGGGGCCTGCGCGTCGGATCCTTCCGGGCGCGGGTGGTCGGTGACGTAGGCCGTGCCGGGCCGGCACCAGGTCCGTGCCTGACAGCCGTGGCAATGGCGCCCGGTCCTCGGCGCGTACGTGGTGTCGTCCAGGAGCGGCTGGGCGAGGTCGGCGATGACGGTCCGGGCCTCGTCGACGTTCTCGGTGCGGCCGGGATCGACGCGTTCGAGCCGGCTCTCACCGTGCTCTTCCCGCAGATGTTCCAGCTCCACCCAGGAGTGGCGCGGAGAGTCACCGAGGGCTCCCGCGTGAAACAGCAGTACACCGAGGGCGAGTTGCGGGTACGTACGGAGCAAGGACTGCCGTTCCCACAGGGGGCGCCCCGATGTCTTGGTCTCACGCCAGATCCACCGCCCACGATGCGTGTACACCAGGTCGGGTTTGGCGAGGACGACGACATCGAGTTCGGGCACGTAGGCCGTCACCCGATGCTGTACGAGCACCTGCTCGTCGGCATCGAGTCCGTTGAGCGGGCACAGCAGCCGGTGCTCGGCGAGCATTCCGACGGCCTCACGTGCGGAGGCGTCGTCGAGTCCGGTCCTGGCGCGTATCGCGGCCAGGTCGGGTATCTTGCGATCCCGGCAGCCCTGCACCGGGCGTTCGGCGTGCTGCTCGTCGAGCCATGCGTCGACGGCGCGTCCGCGCTGGGCTCCCCGGTTTTCGGTGGAAAGGTCGTTGAGGTGCAGACGGCGCACCAGGTGGTACTGGGCGGGGCATTCGGCGTGCAGGCGCAAGTCCCAGGCGGAGACGGAGCGGCGATTGCGCACGAGGGCAGGGGGTAGCCCGCCCCACAGCCGCGGGGTGCGCTTCAGGTCCGTGCAGCCGCTGGTGGCCTTGCAGTCGACACAACTCTCCCCCGGCCGTGTGCCGGTCCCGGACGCGGCCGCGCGGAAGGCGGGCACGGCATGGTCCGTGAACCGCTGCTGCGCCTCGGCGGGACCCTCATAGAGCAGTCTCTCCACTGAGCCGTCGGCACAGCCGACGTCGAAGACGCGGACCAGTCGGGGCGGGTGGGTGCCGTCGGTCTCGGTGGCTGGAGGAATGGCGCGGGCCTTGCGCCGGGGTGTTGGCGCCCCGTACGCCATGACCTGGGCCACGGCCGCGAGTTCCGCGTCGGGGCGTCCCCTCTTGGCCCGGCCCAGGGAGGGGAGCCACAGGTCGCGCACCGTCCCGTCGGCGGAGGCGTACATGCGGCCCCAGAGAGTGTGTTCGTACTGCCGTGCGCCGCGCGGGTCGGGGGCATCCGTGAGGCGTGTGCGCAATGTCCACGGCTGTTTGACCGGGGCGGTCAGGGGCAGTCCGGCCACGGCGGCGGCCTGTTCCCGTGTGCGGGCAGTCACGTAGCGCTCCAGGGCGTGGGCAGTCCAGGCCAGGTGAGCGGGGTGGACGGGCGCGCCCCAGCCCCGGAAGGAGCCGCGGGTGTTGCGGAGTTCCTCGCGGATCCGCTCGACGGGCCAGCCGTCGTGCTCCCAGAGGTCGAGTGCTGTGAAGAGCGGGCCGAAGGGGAACTCCTCGCGCGGGGTGGGGCGGAACGGTACGGGCGGTTCTGCGACGAGCAATGGCCGCATGGCGGTGCGCTGGTGCGTTGGGCAGGCCGCGGCATCGGGCCGGGCCATCCGGGGACTTGCCCTGATCAGCCAGTCTTGGCCGGTGATGCCCGGTAGGTTCTGCATGGTGACCCCCGTGGACGGCGGCATGGCAGGAGAGTGCCCAGGGCCGGCGGAACTCCGGGGAATCCGGGCGCTGTGCGAGCATGTCATACGTCTGTGAACTAAGTCCATGCACGTTTCATGCCGTGATCGCTTCACGTTACTCTGGTGTGCCTGATATGGCGCAGGAGTGCGAAGGGGCACGGCGTGGACGCGGATACGTACCAGCCCGGCGCGGGTGATCTGATCGACGGGCGTTACGAGTTGAAGGACTCACTCGGCAAGGGCGGGATGGCCCATGTCTGGCGGGCCCGAGAGGTGTCCGGGGGCCGCGAGGTGGCGGTGAAGTTCCTGCGCCACGACGCCGAGGCCCTGTACTGCCTCGACCCGCATGAGCGGGAGGCCGAACTCCGCGTCAGGAACGCCCGGTTCCGGCGAGAGGCCGGGCTCCTGGGCACGCTCGACCACCCGGGCATCACGGAGCTGTACGGGAGTGGATCGCACCAGGGCGTGCCGTACATCGCCATGCGCCTGGTGGCCGGAGTGAGTCTGCGGACCTTCCTCGACGAGCACAACCCGCTGCCGCTGGCCGCGGCGGTCGCCGTCGCCGTGCAGATGGCCGGGGCGCTGGCCTGCGCGCACACGCTTCCTGTGGTGCACAGGGACCTCAAACCCGCCAACATCATGATCGACAACGGCGGCGCGGTCGTCCTCATCGACTTCGGCATCGCCAAGCCGCTGCGCGCCGACGCCACGCGGTACACCGCGCACGGCTCGACACTGGGCACCCGCGGCTATCTGGCACCCGAGCAGCTCCTGGAACTGGAGCCCACCCCACGCACGGATGTCTACTGCTTCGGGTGCATCTTCTACGAACTCCTCACAGGGCGCCCCCCGTTCCCGCTCGGCGCAGAGTCCGGGCTGGCCGACAAACACCTCCACGAGGAGCCGCTGCCGCCGAGCGTGTACGCTGCGGGCATCCCGGAGGCGATCGACGACCTCGTGGTGCGGATGCTCGCCAAGAGAGCCGAGCAGCGCCCGCCCGTCGAAGAAGTCCTTGAGACCCTCGCTCCGTTCGGCCCCCGGCCCGGCGACCCGGAGCCCCGGCCGCGCACCTGCCCGGACCCGACCGCCCCCCTGCGCCGGCCACCGGACAGGGCTCCACAGCCACATCCCGCCCCCGCCGTCCATGCTGCCACATCCGCGACGGGTGAGGAGGAGTGGCTGGACAACCGTGAGATCGAACATCTTTGCACGCTGGCCGAGTCGGAGATCGACGCTGGTGAACCGGGCGAGGCGGCCGGACGCCTGCGGGGGCTGACCGCCCGGGTCCGCAAGGAATGGGGAGAGCGCCGCCCCCTGGTGCGCCGCGTGTGGCAGGGGGCCGCGGACGGGTTGCGCCTCGTCGGTGACTTCGGCTCCGCGGCCCGCCTCTACCAGGGAATCGACGACGACCTCATC
Source organism: Streptomyces sp. KLMMK (assembly GCF_036961605.1). Classification (NCBI taxonomy): domain Bacteria; kingdom Bacillati; phylum Actinomycetota; class Actinomycetes; order Kitasatosporales; family Streptomycetaceae; genus Streptomyces; species Streptomyces sp. KLMMK. Next base: position 51,878 of record NZ_JBAMDC010000008.1, on the reverse strand, counting down.
CACGGGGAGGGGCCGGCCGAGCGCGCCGAACGCGCTGTGGTCCGGTTGCGCCTCGCCGAATGCCGCCTCGCCTTCGGTGAGCTGGACGCTGCCATCACTGTGGTCGACGCGGCGGGACGCACGGCCGCGGGCCTGCCACCGGAAATCGCGGCTCGCGTCGAGGCCGTGCGCGGCGCGGTCGACGCCCAGCTCACGGCCCGGCTCGCGGGCCCGGGTGAGCTGGGGGCGTGACCGCCGGCTGGGCGCCCAGGGATGTGGCCCGGGAGTGGTACGGACCCGGCCACGCGGTCCTCGCCGGCCGAGCGCGACTGCCTGGAGGCCGCGCCGGCGAGGGCGCCGGAATCCGCTGCCCCTACGCTCCGCCCGCCAGGTGTCCGGCCGCCAGTTCGTCGCCGAGGTCACGGACGAGACCCCGGCCGAGATCGGCGGCGCGGAGCACCGTCCGCTCGAAGGCGGCCAGTTCGCGGAACGCCTCGCCGTAACGCCGCTGCTCACCGAGAGGTACCTGGCGGACCTGGAGGCGACGGACGTCGATGCGGGAGGAGCTGGTCGTGTGGGTTCCGGCCTGCCGGGCGTTGGCCGGGGCACGGAGCGAACCGGCGAGGAACCACGGGTCGAGCTGCTCGGGATGCACGCGCACCGCGTGCAGTTGCGGGCCGAGGGCGGTCGGCGGCCCTTCGTGGACCCAGGCGGAGAACGCCCGGGTCACCCCCACCACCACGATGTCCCCGGGTTCGGCGATCACAGCCCCGCAGGCCACCGCGTCATCCGGGGCGAGCCGGCCTCGCGGCTCGCCGCCCGTCAGCAGGTCGGGGACGGTGAGCAGGGGAATATCGTCGCCGGACGGCGGACCGGTACGGATCGACTCCTCCGGCGGTTGCTGGCCGCTGCGCAGGGTGAGCGCCCCGGCCCGGGCCAGTTCGGCGACCGTGGTCGCCGTCGGCGTGTCCGCCGTGGCCGCGGTGAGGTGGAGCGTCCCAAGCAACCGGGCCGATGTGTCAACGCTCCGCGTCAGTCCGGTGAACTCCCGCCAGGATTCGGTGAGCCGGTCCGCGACGTTCGCCGGGGACGGGTTGATGTGTCGGCCCGGCGTGAGGTCGACTTCGCCGTCGAGGAGTTCAATGACGGGCACCTGCCGCACGTAGGCGGAGGTTTGCGAGGGATCGGCCTCGGTGACGGCCTCGTGTACGAAGGCGCTGATCGCCGCCCAGTCGGGGAGCCACTCCCGCTCCGTGGGCCGGGGGAACCGTGACACCGCGTCGACGACCAGCAGCCGTCCACCCGCCTGTGGCTCCTCCCCGGGTGCCGGTGTCCGCAGCACCCACAGGTGCAGGGAGACGCTGTGCGGGGCCGCGCATCCCGGCGGCAGCGCGACCACGGTGCGCAGATGACCGGTGCGCAGCAGCGAGCCGCGGACGCGCCGGCCTGCTTTCCGGGCCGCCACCGTGGGTGGCAGCAGCAGTACCGCAGCGCCGCCGGGACGCAGCTGGGCCAGGCAGTGCTGGACCCATGCCAGTTCGGGCTCGGTGCGGGGTGGCAGCCCGTGGCTCCAGCGGGCGTCGGTGGCGAGCTCCTCGTATCCCCAGTCCCGTTCGTTGAACGGCGGATTGCACAGGACGATGCCGGCCGGGGTACCGGCGAAAGGATCGTCGCGCAGGGAATCTCCCGCCCGTACGTCGATATGCGTCCGCTCCCCTTCCCCCGCGCCCTTGGTGAGGTTCAGACGGGCGTCCGCCAGAGCGGCGAGGACTGGGTCGCGATCGCCTCCGAGCAGCGTGACCGTCCCGGCACCGGAAGCCTTCACGGCTTCGGCGGCGGCCGCGAGAAGGTGCCCGGTGCCGCAGGCCGGGTCCATGACCGCGACGCCGCCCGCGGCGTCGGCGGTGCTGAGGGCGAGGTCCGCCATGAGCGCGGCCAGTGGCTCCGGGGTGGTGGCGATCTGGCGCACATGGACGTCGAGCCAGCGGCGCAGGAGGAACGTGAAGGTCTCCGCGCCCCCCTCGCGCCACCCGATGTCCACGGCTTGTTCGATCAGCTCCCGCTTCTCGTCCGGGAGCTTTTCGCTCCCGCCGCCCTTACGCCCGGAGAGAAGTCCTCCCACCTCCGCGATGGCAGCCCCGGTCGCGTCGCGGCCGCCGAGCGCTTCGAAGCGGGGCCAGAGCCATTCCCGCTCGGCGGACTTCTTGAGCTTTTTGTTGTCGCGCAGCCAGCTCTCGATGTCGGTCATGGCGAACTGCGGGTTCACGTCGGTGCCGGCGATCCGCTCAGGGAAGGATGGATGTCGTCGCCGCCAGTTACTCACGGCGGCTCGCCCCACCCCCGCGAGACGGGCGATTTCCGCCAGGGTCACTGGTACGACACGCGATGTGGACATCTGAACTCCTCAGGGCGTTTTTGGTCGAACGAGGAGATTTCCCCACGGGTGCGTGATCAAGCCACCCTGCGCCCCCCTACTGCGCCCGTCAGGCTACTACGACCATTGACTTTGTTCACAGGTCGGGGGTGGCCGTTTAGACGCCATGCTTCACCAGTCGAGAAACGCGCTCGGCCGCGCGCTGTACGACACGTGCAGTGCCTCCCTGGCCTGGATGCACGCCACGAAGAGCAGGCGCCGTTCGGTGGCACCTCGGCGCGGTTGACAGGGGTCGCCACGCCGATTACCGACTACCCAAGTCCTCGTGATCTCCCTACCGTGGCTTCGGTGAGTTCGCTGATCTGTGGTGCGAGGGGGATCGATGGAGGCCGAGTTGGCGGCGCTGGCGGCGTCGGGGGCGACGACGTTGGTCGGGCTGATGGTGTCGGAGACCTGGTCGCAGGCGCGCGAGCGGGTGGTGCGGTTCTTGGCCCGGGGTGGGGCTGGTGGTCCAGTCGACGAGGAGCTGCGGTTGTCCGAGGAAGAGCTCGTGGCGGCTCGTGAGTCCGACGACGAACCGGCTGTGACGGACATCGAGGCAGAGTGGCGGATGAGACTGCGTCGCGCTCTGCAGGCGGACCCGGGCGCCGCGGAGGAGCTTCGGTTGCTCCTGGCGGAGCTTGCGCCTGGAGTGGAAAGTGACACCTCCATCACCGTGCGCAACAGTATCAGTGGTGGTGTGCAGAACGGGCCCGTGTTTCAGGGCCAGCAGTTCTCCAGCCTGACGTTCCACAGCTCGGGTACTGTCCCGCCGGGACAGAGTGCGGGGCAGTGAGGTGGCTGAGGGTTTCGGTGACCGGTGCGCGGAGCCGTACGTCAGGAACGAACTGTCCGGGAGCGTCAACGGGCCGAGCGTTCAGGCGCAGCACATCCATGGTGGGATCACATTTAACGTGCACGCAGTGTTCCCGTCCGGCCCCGAGGCTCGACCTGATCAAGTGCCCGCCCTGACAGTCAGGTTCATCAACCGTTCGGCGGATCTCGCTTTGCTGGACGGCTGCTTGAGTGAAAGTGGAAGCGGGTCAGGCGGAGTGGGTTATGGCGTGATCTCGGGCATGCCCGGAGTCGGCAAGACCGCCATGGCCTGCCGGTGGGCGGAGAAGGCCCGGGCGCGGTTCCCGGACGGGCAGATCTACATCGACTACGCGGCGTTGCGTAACCGGGCGGGTGGTGATGTGGCAGAAGCGGTGGGTATGTGCCTGAGAGCGCTTGGGGTGGACGATGCCTACGTCCCGAAGTCTTTGGAAGAGCGGGCTTCGCTGTTCCGGTCGAGGACCGCGGACCGGTGCGTCCTCGTGGTTCTCGACGACGTCAACCAGCCGGCCCAGGTCACACCCCTCGTACCCAAGGGGCCGGGGAGCGTCGTGCTGGTCACGAGCAACGGAAAGCTTTCCGAACTGGCCCTGGACGGGGCCCGTCCGGTCCACCTGGACCCACTGGGCATGGACAGTGGCCTGCGGTTGCTGGCCGACCGGTGCGGCGAAGCGGCCGTGGCGTCCGAGCGACAGGCGGCCGAGCGACTCGTAGGGTTCTGCGGGGGCCTGCCGAAGGCCCTGCAGTTAGCGGCAGCCCGCCTCCTGCCCGCAGGAGACCTGACGATCAGTGAGCTCGCTGAGGAACTGGCTGACGAAACCCGTCGCCTGCAAGGGCTGTCGCTGGGAGGGGACCACTCCGTGTCGGCCGTACTCGAAGTGAGCTACCGCGATCTGCCACCGGACGCCGCGCAGCTCTACCGAATTCTGGGGTGGCTTCCCGGCCTCACCTTCGACGCCGGGACGGTCGCCCGCGCCGCGGACGTCGATGTGTCGACAGCCAGAGCTCTGCTGGGCACCTTGGTGAAGTCGCACCTCCTGGATATGACGAAGGACCGCCGCTACCGCTTCCACGATCTTGTACGCCTGCATGCCCGGGAGCGCGCCGAGCAGCAGGACTCGCGGTCGACGCAGCGTGCAGTGGTGGACCGCGTGGCCACCCACTATCTGGCTCTCACCGCATTCGCCGACCGTGCGGTACGGGAGGATCGGTTGCGGATCGCGAACCTGACTGAGCTCCTTCGTAGCGCCCCGAACCCCTTCTCGGCAAAAGAGGGGCCGGCCCCTCTGGAGTGGTTGGACACTGAGCGCGCAACGATCCTCGCCGTACTGCGGGAGGCATCACGACTGGCTCTGCACAAGCATGTATGGCAGCTGGCGGAGGCTTTCACGGTGTTGTTCCTGCACCGCAGATACCTGGGGGAGTGGAAGGAGTCCCTGGAGCTGGGCGCGAGGGCGGCGGCGGAGGCCATGGTGCCGGCGGCGGAGGCCCGGCTGCGCAGCCTCCTGTCGCGTCCGCTGATGGATCTCGGGCAGTACGACCAGGCGCGCACGGAGCTCGAGACAGCCGTCGCATGTGCGGAGGTTTCTGCCCACACCGCGCTGAGCGCTTCCGTCCACGAGTTCTTCGGGCGCTACTGGGACCGCTTCGACGCCGACCACGCCGTACAGGCATACCGGCGGTCTGTCGAGCTCAACATCGAGGCCGAGGAGTGGCGCGGGGTGGCCATCGCCACGTATTTCCTGGGCTGCGCGCAGGACACCGCCGGTCACCATGGCAAGGCGCTGACCACTTTGCGCAGTGCCCATCAGGGACTCGTGGATCGCCGCGACAGCCGTATGGCGGCCAGGGTCATGGTTGCCATCGGCGTCGTCCACGAGCATCTTGGTGACATGGACGCGGCGAAGCGTGTGCTGAGCGACGCGGTCCGGGAACTCGAGGCGCAGCAGGCGAGCCACTACGAGGCGCAGGCCCGGGTCCGGTTCGCAGACCTTCTCGAACGGACGGACGGCGCCCAGGACGCCGTACGTGAACACCTGACGCGTGCCCACGAGATCTACCAGGCAGGCGGCAGCCCGGAGGCCGAGATGCTGACGGAACGCCTTGACCGCATGGAGGCATCGGATGACGGTGTGGGCTGACGGGGCAGGGCTCGTGTCAGGGCCAGGAGCCGGTCGACGACCGAGGCCGCAGGCGTAGCGTGACCTCTTCCTCGCGCACGTCACCGATCCGCAACGTCATGAACGCATCGTCGAGCGGGAGCCCGGCACGCAGGCAGGTGTAGACCACGGCGGCCGACAGCTCCGGGGCGATGGTCGGGCCGGTGACTGTCGCCTCCACGATCCGCCCGTCACGTGTGCCCACCAGGAAGCCGCCTCCGCTCAGCGCCACGGCAACGACGCGACTGCCGGGAAAGCGGCTCAGTGTGTCCTGGATCCAGACAAGGGCCCTGATTGTGGTGGGAGCAAGGTCTCGGCGCACCAGTACCGAGGCGCTCTCAGCGAGGCGGTGGTCCCGTTCCTCCTGGTCGCAAGCAAGATGCAGATATGTATCAGCCGCTTCCTCGTGGTCGCCGGAAACGGCCGCAGGGTGACGGCGTACCGTGACCACCGGGTGTCCGGCCGCGGATGAGGTGACGGCGGTGCTTACCATCCATGAGGTGACGGTCGCGGCCGGCGGGCCGGGCTGGGGCAGCGACAGCAGGGGCGGTGGGCCGGTGGTGGGCTCCGTCAGCTTCAGCAGGCGGTACAGAGTCGTACGGAGCCGAGCGAGTGCCTGCCCCGGTTCCGCGAAGGCGAGCTCGGAGATCGCGGCGTATCGCTCGCGAGTGTGGTCCTGCACTGCGGCCTCGATTTGCAGGCGCAGGTCGCCTCGCGGATCTAGGCGGGGAGCGGTTTGCCCCAAGTGGGCGACCGCTGTGCCGGGTACCGCGTCACTGCCGAAAGCCGCGAGCAGTACCGGTTTGCCGAGCGCGGCGCCCATGAGCGTCACCGATCCGTGGTCCCCTACGACCACAGACGCTGCAACGAGCGCGGAGCGCCAGGCATGGACCGTCGGCATCATCAGCAGCCCGGCCTCCAGCGCCGCAGCCTGCAGGGTACGGACCTGCCAGGAACCGTGTGCAGACCACACGTTGGGATGGATGATCGCAGCTACCCGGTACTCGTCATAGGGCAGCGAGGCCAACAGCTCGGCCGACAATTGCGGGTATTGGCTGAGCAACGACGTCGGACCCCAGGTGGAGCTGACCACGACAAGACGCCGGTTCTCGGCGACACCCAGGGCGCGCCGGTAGGCGTCGGCTTGAGGGAGACTGATGGCCAGCTCGTCGAAGCACGGGTCCCCGATCAGCAGTGTGCGGCCCGAGGTCTTCGGATGGGTGACGAGTAGCTGCTCTTCCTGATCAGGGTGCGATACGGCCAGCCATGCCCGCCCGGACTCGAGCAGCGAGTCCGGTACGACGCCGGACAACCGAGACCGTGGGGCCCGGGAATCCGGCACGAGCTTTTGGAATCCGATGCCGTGCGGTAGCACAAGGACCGGGCAGTCGCCTTGAGGAACCTCGATGTTCTCGCTGGCGGACAGGATGAGGTCAGGTGCCATGCTCCCCAGCTGCGACCAGGGCATGATCCGGCAGCCGGCGTCGCGGAGCAGATCGAGAACTCCGTCGTTGAAGGCGGAGGTGGGATCGTAGGCGAACACCACGGTGACCCGGCTGTCACCCCGCAGGAGCGCCGGCAGACATTCCAGAACTCGGGCGGTCGACGTGACCGTACGTGCTGCCACCACCAGCGTTTTCTCGCCGTGGAACGTGCTCCACCGATGAGCGTCGTCGCCCACAGGAACACGAAGATGAGTGCCGCTCCTACCGTCCACGGCCACCCCGGACGACTACCCGAGGCCCCTCGCCGGCCAGGTACGACTCAGCCGGTTCGCGGTTCGCGGTTCGCGGTTCGCGGTTCGCGGTTCGCGGTTCGCGGTTCGCGGTTCGCGGTCATGGTCGGCTATCGCATCTCAAGCGGCGGGGCAACCCTTCTGATAAACCAACTGGTCGGGAGAGGGAACCTACGATACCGGGTGGGGCGGATGAGGCTCCGCCGCCCCAGGCGCGAGCCCCACGGCGGGCCGAGGCGGTGCCCGTAAACTCCTGTGCCGCCCGGAGCCCGGTGGGCTGCGTCAGATCCAGGATCGGCATTGTCGGTGGGGGCCGTATCGTCGCTGCCAAGAGGTCCTGGTGGGGCGAGACGATCGAGGACGGACACCGTCATGCAGGCTAAAGAGACACTGTTTGCCGACCTGGTGCAGGGGCGGGCTCAGCAGTTCCAAGTCCCTCTGTACCAGCGTACGTACTCCTGGTCGGAGAAACAGCTGGCGCAGTTGTGGAACGACATCCTCGAGCAGGCTGAACTGCTCGAGTCCGGTGCCATGGTGAACACGCACTTCCTCGGTCCGGTCGTGCTTGCCCCGTCCCCTCAGAACGAGGCGACGTTCCCCCGTTGGCTCGTTGTCGACGGCCAGCAACGGCTGACCACTCTGTCCCTGGCGCTGGCAGCGATCCGTGACCACCTTGTCGACGGGCGGCCGGACGAGGCCGAGCGGATCGACGAGGAATACCTCATCAACAAGCGCAAGAAGGGTGACGACTACTTTCGCCTGCTGCCCACCCAGGCAGACCGTCCGCAGTACGCCGCACACATCCGCAGTGTCCACTCGGAGCGGTCCTCGGGGGACAGAGTCGCCGCCGCCTACCGCTTCTTCCGCCGCAAGCTGGTCGAAGCGGATGATCCGGCAGGCGTACAGGACGTGTTGCGTATCGAACAGGCGATTACGTCCCGGCTCACCCTGGTGGCGGTGACCGCCGAGCGCGGTGACAACGTCCACCGCATCTTCGAGTCGCTCAACAACACCGGATTGAAACTCAGCCAAGCGGATCTGCTGCGCAACTATTTGTTCATGCGTCTGCCGACTAGGGGTGAGCATGTCTACGAGACTCATTGGCTGCCGCTGCAAGCCAGTCTGAGCAATGACGAGCTCGAACAGCTGATGTGGCTGCAGCTGGTGCTTGACGGGGAGGACAGGGTCCGTCGGCAGGACCTGTACGCGGCGCAGCAACAGCGCTTCGAGCGCGGGAGGACGGAGGGGGCGGGTGCCGAGGCGGACGTCGAGTCCTACATCAAGGAGTTGCACCGTCGCAGCTCGCTCTTCCGCAAGCTGATCCACCCGGCGGAGGAGACCTCCCCCCTGGTCCGCGGCCACTTGAACCGGCTGCACGATTGGCAGGCCGTGGTGACCTATCCGGCGCTGATGCTGTTGCTCGATCGACGGGGCCGGGGAGAGCTGGACGACCGTGAGACAGCGCGGGCCATGTCGTACATCGAGAGCTTCCTGGTACGGCGGACAATCTGCCGGGTGCCGACGAACAACCTGAACAGGATCTTCCAGTCCGTGCCCGCCCAGCTCCCGCAGGACATGCCGGTGGCCGACGGGCTGCATCAGCTTCTTTCGGCCGATAACCGCTTCTGGCCGGATGACGAAGAGCTGCGTCAGAAGATCCGAACCGCGCCTTTCTATCAGTACGGGCGGCCGAATCAGCGCAGGCTGGTGCTCCAGAGGCTGGAAGAGAGCCATGAGCACCCCGAGCCGGTGGATTTCGGCTCGGCGCAGCTGACCGTTGAACACGTGATGCCGCAATCGCCCGGCGGGGAATGGATGCGGATGCTGCGTGAGGACGTGGCCGAGGACGAGAGCCCGGAGGACCTCCACGCCCGGTTGCAGCACACGCTCGGCAATCTGACGCTGACCGGTGTCAACTCGGAGCTATCCAATCACCCCTTCGGGCGTAAGCAGGGGCTTCTGCAAGGTAGTCATCTGGAGATGAACAGGCGCATTGCCGCAACCGAGCGCTGGGGGGCCCGGGAGATCCTCGACCGAGCTGACGAACTCGCCGACCGGGCGGTCCGGCTGTGGCCCGCCCCGCTGAGCGGTGTCGGACGCGCGGAGCGCAGCCGCGACTGGCACCTGGCCCACCAGGTTCTCGCCGGCCTTCCGCACGGCACCTGGACGTCCTACGGGGATGTGGCCGCGTTCATCGGGTCCGGAGCCCAGGCCGTGGGCAGCCATCTCGCCAAGGCGGACGGAGTGGCCAACGCGTACCGGGTGCTCAACGCCGATGGCAGGGTCGCCGAGGGTTTCCGGTGGACTGGACAAGACGGCGGCGATGTCCGTGCCCGGCTCAGTGCCGACGGCATCCACTTCACTGTCACGGGGGCGGCCGATCCGGCCCAGCGCCTCACCAGCGACGATCTCGCTCTGCTCCTCGTCGGCACCGAGGGCGAAGGCGAGTCGGCGGTGCCGGGGGAGGCCGCGCGGGACGGCGCGGAGCCGCGAGGCGAGGAGACCCGCGCTGCGAGGTTCTTCCGTCAGCTCGCGGCGGACGACACTCCCGCGACCGTGTCAGCCGTGCGCGAGCTGTTCACTCGCTGGGAGAAGCTCGGAGGCTGGATCGGTCACGGCGCCGGTGAGGTCACGACCAGTGCATTCCTCATGCTCGGGAACGCCGGCAGCCCAGGCCGGGGAATCTGGCCGCTGACCGTCTATCCGGGCAGCGGGCGCGGCGGCGTGGCGGAGGTCGTGTTCCAGCACCTGGCGAGCCGTGAGCCCTTCACAGACCGTTCTCTGCGCGCCGAACTGCTCGGCAGGCTGAACGAGCTGGAAGGCGTCTCGATTCCGGAGGGCAAGCTGGAGCTGCGCCCCAGCTTCCGGCTCTCCTTGCTGGAGAATGACCGTGACCGCGAGGCCCTGTGCGAGACGCTGGGCTGGTTCCGGGACTGCTGGGAGAGCCGGGACGCGACCTGAACCGAAGGCTGCCCTGCTCGCGCAGGGCTGCTCCCGTGGCCGGACTCCGGTGTGAGGATGCAGGAAGATGGCACTCCGGAGAAGCCAGGGCGGGGTGGGGCCATGGGCGGCTACACCGGAAGCGGACCTGAGGGCATGGACAGGCGCGCGGTCCTTCGAGCGCGGCCAGGGATGTCTGGACGCAGTGGAGGGGCCGGTTGAGGAGGAGCTGATCTTCACCAGGGTCCGCACGGCGTGGGGCCTCAACCGCTCGGGGCCGGTCGTCCGGGACAGAATCCAGTGGGCGCTGCGGAGCCTGGCACGCCAAGGCAAGATCGTGCGGACCGGGACGGCCTACGACCGGCCCGGGCGGGCGATCACCTGCATGCGCACGCCGACACCGGAGTGCAACCGGAAGGCCGGGCTCGTCCCCGCGACCGAGCGCCGGTTCGCCCTGCGCCGCGTGGTGGACGAAGGGCCAGGCACTCACCGCGAGGACCTGATGCGCGAAGCGGCGCGGCTCTTCGGCTGGACCCGGATCGGTCCCGACATCCGTCGCGCGCTGACGGCGGACATCGATGCATTGATCACCGAGGGACACGTGGTGGAGACGGAAGGCGGGATCATGCCGGTCAGTGACGAGTGAGCCACCCAAAGTCGTTTGGTCCTGGCACTGGCCGACTGCGCCCTTCCAGGTCCCAAGATCAGTGAGTCAGCTCTTCGGGACTGCGACGCTCGCTTGACGCTCAAGCGCCCTTCGGCGGTCTCCGAGCCGTTTCACAATGAGCCTGACCTGCGCTTCTGTTTCTGTCGCCGAGGTGAACTCTTTCCCGATGACGCACCATGTGGAGTGCGTCGCCATCCTGAAGCCCATGGGGAAGGACGCCTGACCCTCGGCCTGAGGCGCAGTCACGGAGACCCTGAGGTAGCGATGGCGGCCGTGCCCCGAGGCGAACGCGGACGGAAGCTCTGCCTTCAGTAGGAGTTGGGGCCGTAGGGGCTCCAGCCGTTCAGGAAGGGCTTCAAGTCCTCGGTGCGCGGTTCCGGGACCGTTGGCAGACGGGGCGGTGTGGTCAGAGGATTCAACCGTTTCAAGTGGGCGTCGGCCCAAGCGATCCACGCCTCGGCGTCGGCTCTGACCTGCCCCTTCGGCAAGCTCTCTACCTGTAGGCGGACGGCACTGAGGTACTCGGCCAGGCGGGCCGCGCGGCGCCACGCCTCCTCCTGCGCCTCCAGGTGCTTCACGCGATACGCCTCGGCGTACTCGGTGCGTGCTTGCTGCATCGCGGCTTCCCAGCGCAGCCGCTGCTGCTTTGCCGCCTCCAAGTCGGCCAGCCGCTTGCGTTCGGCGGCTTCTCCTCGGAGATCCACCTCCTGCACGACCTCCGCGAGCTGATCCTCGAGGGTTCGGTCCGGAATGTCTGCCCATTCACTGGCCCGGTGCGGCCGGCCGCCGCTGAGAACGATCCGCAGGCGGTCGGCAGGGGTGTAGTCGAACCGAGGAATCTTGACCCAGGAGTACCTCTTGGCCTCTGCGAGTTCCTTCTCGGTGGGCGTGTGCTCGCTCCGATCCTGTTCCTGGATGATGAGGACGCCGCACTCCTGCCCCTGAGCGGTGATCGTGAAGTGGGGATCGGCACTTCGCCGCCGATGCGGCAAGGGCGCGCCACGAGTCGCCCCGGCCTTATTGCTGTGGCCTCGCTTCTGAGTTGCGGTGATGAGCGCTTGAACAAGCCTCAATGCTCGCGCTTGCACGGCCTTGGTCAGCCCCATGGGCGGGGATTGGCTTTGCAGGGCTCTGACCACGGCATGGGGCTGAGTGAGTCTGACAGGTACGGGGATGGGTTCGAGGACGGCCAGGCGCCAGGCAGGGATGTCTGTCAGCCGGATTTCGTAGCCCTCGCGGCACCAGTTTCCGTGCAGGTCCTTCGTCTTGGGAACCCTTCCGGACCTGCGCGCCGCGCTGACGCGGGCCGGCCAGTTCACGGCATTCGGGCCGCGTGCACTGCTCTTGACGATCCGGCCTCCCGCTTCGGCCAGTTCCTCCAGAAGCTGCTCGGTGACCGTCTTGCGTGTCTGCTGTGCCTGTGGCGCCTTCCGCGGGGCAGCGGGCGCAGCCGGTCCTGCGACTGTGCCACTGCCGCTGGACGTGGCGGGAACCGTGGGAGCCGACTTCTCCACTGGTCTGGTGCGTCTGACCAGAGGCTGGGCAGGCGGGTAGTTCCCGTGTTGGAGATGGTGCCGGCCGGCACTGGTCAGAGCGGTGCTCCACTGCCCCCGCCGCTTCGTGACCGTGAGCAGTCCGCGGTTCTGCAGGGCCTGGCAGGTGATCTTGTAAGAGCTGCCCTCCCATACACCGTCGGGGCAACCTCGCTGGACCCACCGCAACACTGCTAGCTGACGTTCATTGAGCTTCTGTTTCACATGAGCCTCCAGCCGGAGCGATAATACGCCGCCGGTCGCGAGCTGTGAGATCCCGCTGGATCCCTGGCTTTTTCTGTCGGGACCGGTATTCGTCGTACAGAATGACTGGGCGATGACCCCGACGCCCAAGACCCCGCCCCCCACCGGATACGCCCCCTTCGCGCACCTCACCGCGCCCAACGCCGGGCTCTACCGCCGAACGATGCGGACGTTTCTCGCCGCCAAGGAGCGGTTCGCGGTGCACCTGCGGCCCGAGGACGTGTATGCCGCTCTGGCGGGCGGGGAGCGACCGGTCGAACTGGAGGCCGTGGTCAAGGCACTCGACAGCCTCGTGGAGTGGGGGAACCTGCGAGCCGATCCCGATACCGCGCGCGTCACCGCCGTCGAGGACTTCTATCGCAAGAGGTTCGTCTATCAGCTCACCCGGGCAGGGGAGGCTGCGGAGGAGGCGCTGTCCACGTACGACGAGGCGCTCGGCCGGCGTGGAGCGCTGCAGGCGGTGGCTCTGCATGACATCGTCACCCAGCTGCGCGCCTTGCTCGTCCTGGGGGCCGGGGACGAGCTCGACCCGGGCAAGACATACCTCGCACTCGACATGCTGACCAGCCGGTTCGCGGCCCTTGCCGAGAACGCGCGCGCTTTCATGGGCTCCCTGCAGCGCACCATCGACCTGCACGACGTCGAGGAGGAGGTGTTCCTCGCCTACAAGGACCGGCTCATCCAGTATCTGGAGCGGTTCATCCAGGACTTGATCACCCTCGGAGGGCGCACCGCCCAGCTGATCCTGGAACTCGAGGACACCGATGCCATCGGGCCACTGCTCCGGACCGCCGCTGCCCGCGAGGCCGCCGACGCCTCTCCGGAGGATGCGGCGCACGCAGAGCGGGAGGCGTACACGCGGTGGACGGGGCGTTGGGAGGGGCTTGCCGCGTGGTTCATCAGCCGGGACGGGCGCGAGTCGCAGGCACGGTTGCTGCGCGGACGGGCCCTTGGGGCGATTCCTCAGCTCCTGGCGGTAGTACGGGCGCTCAACGAGCGCAGAGCCGGTCGCTCCGACCGTTCGGCCGACTTCCGGACCCTCGCCTGCTGGTTCGCCGAGGCGCCCGACGACGAGGCCAGGCACCGTCTGTGGCGGAGTGCCTTCGGGCTGTACCCCGCCCGCCATCTCACCATCGACGCCGAGACCCTCGCGGACCGCACGGCATGGCCGGTTCCTGCCGCCACGCCGTGGGCCGAATGTGACCCCTTGTTCATCAGCCCGCAGTTACGCCGCACGGGTAGTTACGAACGGCGTGGCAAGACCCGCAAGGTCGAGGACCGCTCCGAGGCGCGCCGTCATCTCGCCGAGATCGCCGCCAAGCAGGGGGCCGAGATCGCCGCGGCCCGTGCCCGGCTCGCCACCGATGGCGTCATCCGGCTTTCCGCGCTGGGGGAACTCGACCCTCTCGCCTTCGGTCTGTTTCTTCAGCTCCTGGGTGATGCCCTGGCCACGTGGCGGCCCGGCATGACCCGCACGTCGGCCACCAGCAACGACGGCTCCATGGAGATCCGTCTCACGGAGCTCGGGGACGGGATGATCGCGGAGATCACCACCCCCGGCGGCAGGTTCCGCGGCCCTGATCACGCTGTTGAGATCGTCGACCTGACGGAGACCGCCCCGGAGACCGACCCGGAGACCGACGTGACGGATGAGGACAGCAGGTGATGAGCACTCCACTCCCCGAGGTGCTGGACGGGCAGCACGCCGCAGATCTGCGCAAGGCCGCCCGGGCTCTGCTCAAACAGCCGCTCCTGCTCGCCCACGGTCCGCACTCCGACGACTTCCGGCTCGTCCGTCGCCATGCTCCGGAACTGCGGGAGTGGTTCGACCGCAACACCGGCTGGTCCCTTCAGGTAGGTCCTGAGGCGGCCCGGCTGCGGAAGGTCCCCGGCACCCTTATCGGCCCGGCACACCCTGCTCGTGAGGCCGGCCGGTCCGGTGCCCCCTTCACCTGTCGCCGCTACGTTCTGCTCTGCCTGGCCCTTGCCGTCCTTGAGCGAGGAGAGGCGCAGGTCGCGCTGGGCCGTCTCGCCGACCACATTCTCCTGGACGCTGCAGATCCTCGGCTCACGGCCGCCGGAATCCACTTCACCCTGGACCGGCGCGACGAGCGCCTCGACCTCGCCGCAGTCGTACGGTTCCTGCTGAAGCTCGGAGTTCTGCGGCGCGTCGCCGGAGACGAGGAGGCGTATGTCAGCGGGGCGGGAGATGTGTTGTACGACGTCGAGCGGCGCGTATTGGCGGGCCTGCTCGTCACTCGCCGAGGGCCCTCGACGGTCCACGTCGGCTCCTTTGAGGAACGCCTCGCCGAACTGGTCGCCGAAACCGCCCTGGACAGCGACGAGCTGCGGTTTCGCGCGATGCGTCGCTCACTGACCCGTCGTCTGCTCGACGATCCGGTGCTCTACTACGACGAGTTGACGGACGCGGAACTGGCCTATCTCACCCGGCAACGAGGCTTCCTCATCGCCCGCATCACGGAACTGACCGGACTCGTCGCCGAAGTACGGGCCGAGGGCATCGCCATGGTCGACCCCGAAGACGACCTGACCGATGTCCGCATGCCCGAACAAGGAACGCACGGCCACATCACCCTCCTGCTCGCCGAGCACCTCGCGGCTGCCGACGGTCCCGTCACCACCGACGATCTCCAGCGCAAGGTCCGTGACCTTGCCGTCGAGCACGGCGGCTTCTGGGCCAAGTCGGCCAGGGAACCGGGTGCGGAGGGGGAACTGGTCGAACAGGCGCTCGCCAAGCTCGCCTCCCTCGCGCTCATCTCCCGTCAGAGCGGCACGGTCGTGCCACGCCCGGCTCTCGCCCGGTACGCCGTCGGCAAGACGGTCGTACACGAGTCCGCCACCCGTCGCACTACGTGTATGCCTCAGCAGCGAAAGGCGAACCAGAGTTGACCGCCCTTCCCATCCCCTCGCGCACTCGTTGGCAGCCGTTGCGCATCGGACTAGTCGACCTCTTCCACTATGACGTGGAAGAGTTCCACTTCCGTGACGGCCGCCTCCTGCTCCGTGGCAACAACGGCACCGGGAAGTCCAAGGTTCTCGCCCTGACACTGCCCTTCCTGCTGGACGGAGACCTCACGCCGCGTCGCGTCGAGCCCGACGGCGACCCGGGTAAGCGCATGGAGTGGAATCTGCTCCTCGGCGGCGAACACCCGCACTCCGAACGGCTCGGCTACACGTGGATCGAATTCGGCCGGCGGGACGAGGTGAGTGGCGAAGAGCGCTTTCGTACCCTCGCCTGC
Source organism: Streptomyces sp. KLMMK (assembly GCF_036961605.1). NCBI lineage: Bacteria > Bacillati > Actinomycetota > Actinomycetes > Kitasatosporales > Streptomycetaceae > Streptomyces > Streptomyces sp. KLMMK. The sequence continues at coordinate 36,095 of NZ_JBAMDC010000008.1, read as the reverse complement.
GGCCTCAAGGCCGTCGCCGGGCGCGGTATCGCCCGCCACTGGTACGCGGTCACCGATCAGCGCATCGGCCGGGAGCTCAGCCTGCTCGATCCCACGGGCACCGCCTTGTCCCGCGACCGGCTCGCCGAGGCGATCACTGGGCACGGCATGGTGTACGACCAGGCCAAGGCCTACCGAAGGGCCGTCGACGAGGCGCTGTTCGGACTCGGCGAGCAGCGCTACGCAGCCCTCGTCGACCTGCTCATCCAGCTTCGCCAGCCCCAGTTGTCCAAGCGTCCCAACGAGGCCGCCCTCTCCCGGGCCCTGACCGAAGCCCTGCCGCCCATGGACCAGGCGGTCATCGCCGACGCGGCCGAGTCGTTCCGCTCCTTGGACGAGGAGAAGGAGGAACTGCGGGCCGCCACCGAGGCCGAGCACGCCGCCTCTGCGTTCCTGGACCACTACCGACGCTACGCCCGCATCGCCACCCGCCGCCGGGCACGTCTGCCGCGCAGTGAGCACTCCCGCTACGAGCGGCTGCAGCGGGACCTCGCAGAGGAACAGACGCACAAGGCCCGCGCGGAGGAGGAAAGGGCGGCTGCGGAGAGACGGGTCGCTGCCCTGGAGGAGGCCTCGACCCGCCTGCGGGCCCAGGACGCCGCCCTGCGCGAAGGCCCCGAGATGCGCAGCGCCCGCGAGCTGGAGCAGGTGGCCGCAGCAGCGGACCGCACGGCTCGGGCGCAGGAGCGCGCGGCAGCCGACCGCGAACAGGCTGCACGGCTCCACGCGCGGGCACTGGAGAGGCTCGGCGCCGCCGAGAACCGGCTCGCCGTGGCGCGGCACCGGGCCGAAGGTGTCCTCGACCGCGTCCAGGGGGCGGCCGGGGAAGCCCGCCTCTCGCTGCCGGACGAACCCACCCGGGAAGAGTCCGAGGAGACGGTGGAACGTCGGCGGCGCACCCTCGATCTCGTCGAGCGCTTGGCGAACGAGGCCGACCGGGCGCTGGCCGAGCGGCACGCGGCAGCCGGGCGGCTCGACGAGGCGGAGGCCGATCTCGCGCTCGCGGCCGAGGCGCAGAACCGGGCGGAGGAGGCCGTGGCGGCCGCCGGCCAGGAGCTCGTGGATGCCGTACGCGACCATGCCCGCGCATGCCAGGAACTGACCTATCCGGACCCGGTCGGCCTCCTCGACGAGGTCCAGGACTGGGTGCGCCACCTCGACGGGCCTTGCCCGGCCCGTACCTACGCCGCACGGGCCCACAACTCCGCTTCGGTGGAGCTGGCCGACGTGGCGGCAGGTCTGGTACACCGCAGTACGGAGCTCGCGGATCGCCGTCAGGACGGGGAACGGGAACTGGCCGTACTCGAAGCCGGAGGCCAGCGGGGTCCCGAGGCCCCCTACACCCGTACCCGGGGACTGCGTGAGGGCACACCCGGGGCGCCGCTGTGGCGGCTGGCGGACTTTCGCGAGGCGCTCGGGGCCACCGAGCGCGCAGGTCTTGAAGCGGCGCTGGAGGCTTCCGGACTGCTGGACGCCTGGGTGTGCCCTGACGGTCACGTCCTCGGTGGTGACGGGCACGACGTGCTGCTCGAACCACAGACCGGGCCTGTGCCGGGGCCGTCGCTGGCCGACGCGCTGCGCCCTGCCGTGGATCACGGTGACGAGCGGGCAGCGGCGATCGACGAGGACACGGTGGCGCGGCTGCTCGCGGCGATCGGTCTTGGCGGGGGCGATGCCCATGCCGTTCGGCCGGCGGGCGAGGGCGCTGACACCTGGGTGGCACCGGACGGACGATTCCGCGTCGGCGCGCTGACCGGCAAGTGGTCGAAGCCCGCTGCCGAATATCTCGGGGAAGGGGCCCGTGAACAAGCCCGGCGATCCGGCATCGCCACCTTGCGGGCCGAGCTCGCCGTGCTCCAGGACGAGTCCGCGGCCGTGACCGCCCAGGCGGAGGCCAACGCCGTGCGTCGCCGCAAGCTCGATGCCGAACTGGCCGCCGCACCTGATGACGCTCCTCTCCGGCAGGCATACGCCCGTGTGTCGGCGGCCGCCGACACCGTCCGTCGGGACCGCGGCCGACGCGACGAACGGGCCGCCGGCTTCACCGAGGCCGCCCGGACGGCGGAGCACGCCGCGGTCGAACTCGACACGACCGCAACGGACCTGGGTCTGCCCGCCGACCGGACCGAACTAGCCGCTGTACGCCAGGCCCTCACCGACGTCGCCCTCGCGTTCGCCGCCCTGTGGCCCGCTCTGCGGGAGCGCACCGAGGCGGCCCGGCAGGCAGGGGAGGAGCGCGACGAGGCCGAACAGGCGGGGCAGCGGACCGCGGAGTACGCGTTGCGCGCCGAGGAAGCGGCCCGCGAGGCCGCCGCAGCGGGCGAGCGTCACAGCACCCTCCGCTCCACAGTCGGCGCTGCCGTCGCCGAACTGGAACGACGCCTCGCCGAGACCGCCCGCTCCCTCCGCGATTGCGGCACCGAGCAGCGGCGTGTCCGCGACCAGCACACGGACGCGGACCGGCGGGCCAGCCGCGCCGAAGGCCGCATCGAGCAGCTGGAACGGGGGCTCGCCGAGGCTACCGCCGCCCGCGCCGAAGCGGTCGCGGCCCTCCAGCGGTTTGCCACCACAGGTCTGATCGCGATCGCGCTGCCCGACCTCGCCGTGCCGGCGGTGGGCGAGGCCCCGTGGGCAGCCACCCCCGCCATCGCCCTCGCCCGCTCCATCGAGACCGAATTGTCCAGAACCGATGACTCCGACGGCGCTTGGGAGCGGGTGCAGCGGCATCTCAGCGAAGAGCTCAAGACCCTTCAAGACGCCCTCTCCCGGCACGGGCACACCGCGTCCGCCCGTATGGTCGAGGACGGCATGGTCGTCGACATCGTGTACCAAGGCCGCGAACGCGCCGTGCCCGACCTCGCCGAGGCACTCGCCGCAGAGGTCCGCGAGCTCACCCGCATCCTCTCCGCCCACGAGCGGGAGATCCTCGAAACCCACCTCATCACCGAGGTGGCGGGCACCCTGCAGGAGCTGATCGGCACGGCCGAACGGCAGGTACGGGCCATGAACGACGAGCTGGAGGAACGGCCCACGTCCACGGGCATGAAGCTGCGCCTGGTGTGGCGGTCGTCGCGCAAGGCCCCGGCGGGTCTCGACCGGGCGCGTGAACGCCTGCGCCAGTCCGCGGATGCCTGGTCACCGGAGGACCGTGCGGCAGTCGGTGAGTTCCTGCAGTCGCAGATCGCCCGGCAGCAGGCCGGCGATGCCGCCGGCAGCTGGCTCGAACACCTCACCGCCGCCCTCGACTACCGTTCCTGGCACGAATTCGGCATCGAGCGTCACCAACAGGGCCGATGGGTCCCGGCCACCGGGCCCGCCTCGGGCGGTGAACGCGTCCTCGCCGTGTCGGTACCCCTGTTTGCGGCCGCGTCCTCGCACTACGCGAGCGCGGGGAGCCCGTACGCCCCGCGTCTGGTCACCCTCGACGAGGCGTTCGCCGGTGTCGACGACGACTCGCGCGCCAAGTGCCTGGGCCTGCTGCACGCCTTCGACCTGGACGTGGTGATGACCAGCGAACGGGAGTGGGCCTGCTATCCGCAGGTGCCCGGCATCGCCATCGCACAGCTCTCGAGGGTCGACGGAGTGGCAGCGGTCCTGGTCACCCGCTGGGAGTGGGACGGCAGTGCGCGACGGCGCGGCGGGGATCCGGCACCGGACCCGTCAGCAGCACCGGCCCACGGCCGGGAAGCGGCCGAGGCGGGCAGCCAGGAACCCCTGTGGGCGTGAACTCCTCACAGCCCTGCGGGGTCGACTCCGGACGCCTGCACAGCCTTCTCGGCGCTCCTGAGCTGGTCTGGCTGGTGGAGCGCGTACGCCGCCGCCTCGAGCGGGAGCAGCCGCTCACCGGGCCCGTCTCACTTGCCGCTCCCACGGAGGACCAGCGAGCGGCCGTCGAGCGACTGCTGGGGCGCCCCCCGAGGGCCGGCCGGACCTTGTCCGTACGGCTCGACGCCGTGGACGCTGTCCTGCGTCGCTCCGGCATCAGCCCCGATGGTCTCGCGGTGGCCGTCACGACCCTCACCGGGGCCGTCACCCCCCTCAGCCAGGTTCACCGCGACGAGTCCTACGCCTGGCGGGAGGCGTACGCCCCGCTTGAGGCCCTCGGCCACGACCACCCGCACTTCGCTGCATGGGTCGCCCGGCTGCGCACCGAGGGTCTCGTACGGCGTCTCGCGCGCACTCCCGACGTCGCGCAGAAACTGCTCGCCGACACCGCACGGGCACTCCGCGAACTCCCGGCCGCCCCTGCCCTGTCCCTGCCCGCCTTCTCCGCCCGGGTGCTGGGCAGCGCGCACGCGCTGGACGACGGCACGCCCCTGTCCACCCTCACACTGTCGGGCATCCGCGCCCTCAACGGCCTTGCCAATGGCAGCGGAGCCGCATGGCGGCGTGACGTGTGGGCGTCGGCAGGCTTGCTGCGCGACGAGTTGTCATCGACAGTCCTCACCCTGAACCTACGCGGTAACACCGCCCTCGACTGGATGGCCGACGCGGGGGAGCCCTGTGTGCTCACCCTCCGGCAACTCACCCACCGGCCGCCTTCACCGGCACCGCGGCAGGTACGGATCTGCGAGAACCCCGCCGTCCTGGCGGCTGCCGCAGACGCCCACGGCGCGGACTGCCCACCCCTGGTCTGCCTCCAGGGCCAGCCGTCCGCTGCTGCCCACGCCCTCCTGCGTCACCTTCACGAAGGCGGCGCGAGGCTCCTTTACCACGGCGACTTCGACTGGGGCGGGCTGCGAATCGCGACTGTGCTGCTGCGAAGCGTGCCCTGGCGCCCTTGGCGGTACACGGCTACCGACTATCGCGCCATGGTCGCCCGCACCCCGTCGTTGCCGCCGCTGACGGGCAAACCCACTGAGGCACCCTGGGACCCCGCTCTGGCGCCGGCCCTCAACGAGCTCGGAGTGCGCGCCGAGGAGGAGACGGCCCTGGACACCCTCCTCGCGGACCTGGCGTGACCATGCCTGCACATGCTGCTTCGCCCCGGCCCCGGACGGCTTCCGCGAACACTGATTCGATGCCTCCTATACCCTGAAACAACACCCTGGACTGCAGGAACGGAGCTCCTCGCCATGTCTCGGCCTCGGCCTGACGTCACGGTCATCATCGCCGCGTACAACGCCATGCCGTACGTGACCGGCAGTGTCGGTTCCGTTCTGGAGCAGTCGCTCGGGGGCGACCGGATCGAGTTGATCGTGGTCGACGACGGGTCCACGGACGGTACGGCTGCCGAGCTGGACCGGATCGCGGAGCAGGCCGGGCCGGGGATGCGGGTCGTTCATCAGGCTAATTCCGGGGGGCCCGCGGGGCCGCGGAATCTTGGGCTCGAGCAGGCCACCGGGCGCTATGTGTACTTCCTCGACGCGGACGACCGGATCGGGCCCGAGGCCCTGGAGCGCATGGTCGCGGCGGCGGACGAGAACGGGTCCGACGTCGTGCTCGGGCGGATCGTGGGGGAGGGCGGGCGCCGGGCGCCTCAGTCGATGTTCCGGCGGAACCAGCCCAAAACCGATGTTTTCGCCTCCCGGGTCTACTGGACGCTCAACCCCATGAAGCTGTTCCGCCGCGAGCTGATAGACCGGCTCGGGCTGCGCTTCGACACCGGGCTGTCGATCGGCGAGGACCAGCCGTTCGTCGCCACCGCCTACCTCCAGGCCGCCGCGATATCCGTCGTCGCCGACTACGACTGCCTCTACTGGGTCGCGCGCGAGGACGGGAACAACATCACCGCGCAGGAGCACGGCGCGCGGATGCGAATAGACCTCTTCCGGATGATGGCGGGCCTCGTCGCCGAGCACGTGCCGGCCGGCCCCGGCCGCGACACGCTGATGCACCGGCACTTCGCCGTCGAGCTGCGCGACGCCGTCCTCCAGCTGAGCCGCGAGCCGCAGCGGGACGTCCAGGACAAGCTGCTGCACGAGCTGTCCGACCTGGTCACGCTGCACTGGAGCGAGGGCCTGGGCGCGCGCCTGCCCGCCGTGGTCCGCCTGCGCTGCCACCTCATCCGCCACAGGCTTCTCGACGAGCTCCTCACCCTCGTCCGCTGGGAGCTCGACCGGGGCGCCGCCAGCTACGGCATCACCACCCTCGCCGCCACCGCCGCCGCGCTCCCGGACCTCCTGGTCGAGGGCGGTCGCGCCTACGCGCTCCACCCCTACTTCCGCGACTCCACGCTCAACATCCCCGACGACTGCTACGACATCACGGACGAGCTGCGCGCCCGCCACCGCGTCGACTCTGCGGAGATCAACACCGCCGGGCTGCGCCTCACGGGGCACGCCTACATCCACCGCATAGCCACGCGCGACGTCACCACCGAGCTCGTCCTCCGCAAGCGCGGCACGGACACGGAGCACCGCCTCCCCGTTCACCACACCGCCACCCCGGGCCTGGGCGCCGAGGAGGACGGCGGTCTGCACGACTACGACGTCGCCGGGTACGACGCGACGATCGATCTCGCGTCGCTGACGGCCGGCATGTGGGACATCTCGCTCGCCGTGGGCGCCCAGGGCATCGTCAAGGACGCCCGCCTCGGCAGCAGCCGCGCGGAGTCCGTGACGACCGCGACGACGATGCTCGTCACGGACGCGGGCACAGCGGTCGCCCTCTTCACCACCAAGCCCTACGGCAACCTCACGCTCGACGTCGGCGAGACCCGCCACCGCGTACTGCCGCGCCTGCGCGTCACCGGCGCGAAGTGGTCGGCCACCGGCCCCGCCACCCTCGCCGTGAGCGGGCGCTGCACGCTGGAGAGCCTGCCCGGGGGCGCGCTGACGGTGCGCGCCAAGGGTCCGAAGGGCGCCGAGCAGACGGTCCCGGTCGAACCCTCGGCCTCCGACGGCACCTTCACGGTGCAGGTGCCCTGCACGACCGCCGGGGAGTGGGAGCTGACGCTCCGCCTCGCCGTGGCCGGCAAGGAGTGGTCCGTTCCCGTACCCCCGCAGGCGTCGCTGAAGCCGGCGCGCTGGCAGCGGCTCGGACTGCCCTGGTACGCGAAGCCGCTGCCGGGACGGGACGTGCTGACGCTGCGCGTCGGGCGCGTGGAGCTTCTGAAGGCCGTACGGGGGCGGCTGAAGCGATGAAGCGGCGCCAGTAGGCCTGCGGTCCTGCGGTCCTGCGGCCCTGCGGTCCGAGCGTCCGCGGGCCCGCGGATCGGAGGCCTCCGGCGGCTCGGTTTTCGCCCGCAAATCCCGACCCCATCCGCTGACCTGCGGATCTTTACAGTTCTTTGCTACCCCCGGGAGCCGCCCGGGCCTCGGTCACCCTCCGTGCTCACGTAGTGTTGATCTTGGTCGGGCGGTCCTTCGGCCACAGCTCCGCCCTGTGCCTCGTACCGGGCGAGGGGCGGCCGGGACCGCGTCGTGTCCAAGAAGGGGGAAGCACGTGGGGGAGTTAGGGCCCAAGCTGCGGGCGGCGCTGGAGGGGGTGCCGGCGAGCAAGCCGCGGAGCTCTGCGGGTGTTCCTGCGGGTGTTCCTGCGGGCGTTCCTGCGGGGGTTCCTGCGGGAGTTTCTGCTGAAGCACCCGGGGCGCAGCGGCTCCAGCAGCCGCAACCGGTGTACAAGCTGTCCGCGAACGAGAATCCGTATCCGCCGTTGCCCGGCGTGATCGAGCGGGCCGTGGCCGGGGCACAGGGGATCAACCGCTATCCGGACCTGTGGTGCGGGGAGCTGACGCGCGAGCTTGCCGCGCGCTTCGACGTGCCGGAGGCGCACATCGCGACCGGTACCGGCTCGGTCGGCGTCACCCAGCAGCTGCTGCAGATCACCGCGCAGCCCGGGGATGAAGTCCTCTACGCCTGGCGGTCCTTCGAGGCGTATCCCGTCCTCACCCACATCGTGGGCGCCCGTCCCGTCGAGGTGCCGCTGGCCGCGGGCGAGGTGCACGACCTCGACGCCATGGCCGCGGCCATCACCGGGCGCACCCGCCTCATCTTCGTCTGCAACCCCAACAACCCGACCGGCACCATAGTGCGCCGGGCGGAACTGGAGCGCTTCCTCGACCGGGTGCCCTCCGACGTCCTCGTCGTCCTGGACGAGGCGTACATCGAGTTCGTGGCGGACGAGGACTTCCCGGACGGCATCGAGGTCTACCGCGATCGTCCCAACGTCTGCGTCCTGCGCACATTCTCCAAGGCGTACGGCCTGGCCGGCATGCGCGTGGGCTTCGCCGTCGCGCACGAACCCGTGGCCGCCGCCCTGCGGAAGACGGCGGTCCCCTTCGGCGTGACGCAGTTCGCGCAGGATGCCGCCGTCGCGTCGCTACGGGCCGAGGCCGGGATGCGGGAGCGCGTGGAGGCCCTCACCGCCGAACGGCAGCGGGTGAGCGCGGCGCTGGCGGAACAGGGCTGGGCCCTGGAGCCGTCGCACGCCAACTTCGTCTGGCTGCGGACGGGGGAGCGCACGGACGGCTTCGCCGAGCTGTGCGAGCGGGAGGGGATCCTGGTGCGGGCCTTCAGCGGCGAAGGCGCGCGCATCAGCCTGGGGGAGCCCGCCGCGAACGATCGGTTCCTTTACGTCGCCGAGCGTTTCCGTAAGGAGTTGCAGGGCCGGTAGCCGGCCCGCATTTCCCGGGAATTCCTTCCCTTCTCGTTGTCCCGGCCTGCTGCCCGCCTTAATTGCCGCAGGCCGGAACACGCCTGCCCGAAATCAAGGGAAGTGCCTTACGAGAAGCCCCTTTTCTGTGACATCCGCCACCGTTGACTGATCCCGGTGACTCGATCAAGGATTGGCGAATACGAGTGCGAATGCACGGAGATCGGTACGGGAGGATTCCTTGGGCACCCACCAGGATGTGCGCCGGCAGCGGAATGTGATTCTGGTCGACAGTTACGAGACTGCCGAGCACGGAGTTCCGCAGACGGCCCGCCACATCGCCCCGGCTTTCATCCGTGCCGGATATTCGTGCGTGCGCGTCCAGAGTTCCGCGAATCCGCCCGCCGTCTACGCGTCCTCGCGCCCCGCGCTGGAGAACTACGTCGCCAACCTCGTGCACGACGGCGACCTCGCCCGGACGGTCGCGGAACTGCGCGCCTACGACCCGGTGGCCGTGGTGCCCGGCGGTGAGTACGGCGTGGCGTTCGCCGACGTGCTGAGCGAGGCCCTCGGCCTGCCCACCAACGGGACCGCCCTCAGCCGGGCCCGCCGGGACAAGGCCGAGATGGCGGAGACCGTACGCCGGGCGGGCCTGCGCACGGCGGAGCAGCTGCGGGCGGAGAGCGAGCAGGAGCTCGTGGACTGGCACCGCAAGCTCGGGGGCCGGATCGTCGTCAAGCCGCTCTCCAGCGCGGGCGGCGACGGGGTCGCGTTCTGCGACACCCCGGAGCAGTCGGCGGCGGCGTTCCGCCGCATCGTCGGCGCGGACGACATCTTCTCGCGCCCCAACACCGCCGTGCTGGCCCAGGAGTACCTGGTCGGAACCGAGTACATCGTCAACACGGCGAGCCTGGACGGCGCCCACCACGCCGCCGAGATCTGGCGCAGCTCGCGCTTCAGCGTCAACGGCATCCGTGACCTGTCGGGCGCCTGCTACATCGTCCCGCGCCGCGGCGAGGTGCAGGACCAGCTGGTCGAGTACGCCTTCGGGGTGCTCGACGCGCTGGGCATCCGGCACGGTCCGGCCCACGTGGAACTCAAGATGACTCCGGACGGCCCGTGCCTCATCGAGGCCGGCGCGCGGCTGTCCGGCGGCGACCTGCCGCACTACGCGCGGCTGGCGGCGGGCGAGTCCCAGCTCGACTGGGCCGTCGACGCCTACGTACGGCCCAAGCGCTTCCTGGCGCGCCGGGGGGAGCCGTACGAGATAGACCGGTACTTCGCCTGGGTGGCGCTGATCTCGCCGGTTGCCGGGCGGCTCAAGAGGTACCGGAGCACCGAAGAAATCCGTTCACTGGAGAGCTTCCGCGAAATGTGGGAGCTGGTCCGGCCGGGGGAGGAGATTGTGCCGACCGTGGATGACACCACTTACCCCGTCATCATCAATCTGATGCACGAGGTGGAAGAAGTAGTGCAGCGCGACATGGGAACGATCCGATATCTGGACGGGGCGGGATTCTATGAACTCGAGGGATGACCACCGGCTCCGTCCGCCGGTTAGCCCGACGGTTCACCTGAACGACGTCCCCGAGGAGCGCACGCCGTGACCACGCAGACCGTAGACCTGAATGCAGCTGTAAATGCAGTTGACGAAATGATGGCGGCGGCTTCTTTCAGCGCCTACATCGACACGGCCACCCGCTACGCCTCCGTGGCCACGCTCGCCGACGACCCGGCGGGGCTCACGTGCAGTGTCACCGTGGGCACGCGCTGGGCGGCGACGGGCAAGGCGAGCCGGCTGCTCGGCTACCCCTCCTTCGAGGAGGCCGCCGCATCGGTGAAGGACGGCCGGAACGACGCGCTGCTCGTGGCCGGCGCCTACCCGGAGATCCGCACGTTCTTCTTCGACCCCGAACTGCGGGCCGTGGAGGCGTTCGTCGGCCCGCTGCCGGACATGGTCTTCGCCGCCCCGCCGCAGGACGCGGACCTGGAGCGGTTCGAGGTCGTCCACTACCACCCGGCGACCAGGAAGCTCTTCGAGTCGCGCGTGAGCGGGCGGACCGGGGAGTCCTTCCACGCCACCTCGAACAGCGCCGCCTGCAAGGCCGCCCTGGCCCACGGCGGCCGTGCCGCCGCCATCACCAACGCCACCTGTGCGGAGCACTACGGGCTGAAGGTCATCGAGGTGCTCTCCGCGGGCACCCCCATGAGCTTCGTCGTCTTCGAGCGGAGAAAATAACCGGATGTCAGAACTCCTCCGTACGGTGATCGCCGTCGACAAGTCCCTGGAAGCGGGCGCTGTCGCCAACGCGACCGCCATCGTGATGGGCCAGCTGGCCCGCGTCGACTCCAGGATCTACGCGGACGACGTGCGGGACGGCGACGGGGTGCACCACGCCGGCATCCGCTTCAACACCGTCGTCCTCTCGGGCCGCACCAGTCACCTCCTGCAACTGGCCGAGTCCGCCCGGGCGGAGGGGCTCGCCCCGGTGGTGTTCACCACCCGCGGGCAGGCGCTCAGCAACAGCTTCGACGACTACCGGGCCATGGTCGAAGGGGCTTCCTCCGGGGAGCTCGGCGTCTGCGCGGTGGGCGTCGTCGGCGAGGACGCCGGCATCCGGGCGCTGACGAAGCGCTTCAGCGTCTACAAGGGCTGACCCGCCCGCCCCATGCGGGTGCGCCGGACGGACCGTAACGGCCGTCCGGCGCTCAGGCGTGTCATTGGTCCTGACGGGTGACGATTGTCCCTAGGATTGTGGGATGCATATAGCGAGCACGTTCCCCGGAGGGGTGAGCCGGTGAACAGGTCCGAGGCCACCGACGAGCAGTGGGAGGGTCTGGCCGAGGTCGTCCCGCTCCGTGGTCACCACGCATGGCCGTCATGGCCCAACCACAGGGCTCTGCCCGAGGACGAGCAGCAGCCCGATCCCAACCAGCGGCGCATGGTCGTGCTGCGGGTCCAGGTCTTCGCGGACGCCCGCGAGGTCGCCGAGCACCTGATGGCCCGGGTGCCGGTCCTGCTGGACCTCACCGGCGCCGACACGGACGTCGCCAAGCGCATCCTCGACTTCTCCAGCGGCGTCGTCTTCGGCCTGGGCAGCGGCATGCACCGGGTCGACACGAACGTCTTCCTGCTGGCCCCGGAAGGGACGGAGGTGGCGTCGGGATACCCCGATCGTAGGAAAAGTGATCAGCCGAAACGGTTTGGCTGAATATCTGTCACATACGGTCCGGGCATGGACACACGCTGTGCCCGACCGGACACTCTTCCCGCCGTCGCTTCCGCCACTTCCGCTGCTTCCGCTGCTCCCGTCTCTTCCGCTCCTGCCCCCGTTCCTTCCGGAGGGCAGCGCCCCGCGGTGACCGAGTTACGGCTCTCCGCCTTCAAGTCCCACCGCAACGCCGTCTTCGCGCTCGGCCCGCTCACCCTCTTCCGGGGCCCGAGCGGCAGCGGCAAGTCCAGCGCCCTCCAGGCCTACGGGGCCCTCGCCCGGCTCGCCGGAGGCGACACCCTGGAGGAAGCCCTAGCCACTGTCGACGGCGGCCCAGCGGCCTGCGTCCCGCTGCAGGCCCGCCCCGACGCGCAGGGCCGGCGCGGCTTCCGCATCGGCTGCACCGTCGGAGGGCCCCTGGGCCCCGTCCGCCTCGACGTCGCCGTCCAGGCCGAACCCGAGCTGCGCATCGTGGGCGAACGGATGACGGCCGCCGGCCGCACCCTGCTCTCCACGGCCCTGCGCGATCCCGGCCGCCGCGCCGTCGAGGCCGCCTGGCATACGGCCGGCGCCGTTCCCGTCACCCGCGCACCCCTGCCGGATGACCGGCTCGGGACCGCTCTGCTGCCCCTGCGCGTCGCGGGCAAGACCGCCGGTCAGCGCCTCGTCCTCGACGCCGCCGAACAGGTCGTCGTGGCGCTGCGCTCCGTCTTCGCCTGCGACCCCCGCCCCGAGCTCATGCGGCTGCCCGCCGCCGCGGGCGACGGGCGGCTGCGCGGATCCTGCGACAACGCCGCGGCGGTCCTCGGCCGTACGCGCCACGAGTGCGCGACCCGCCACGCGGCGCTCGTGGCGGCGGTGGGCGCGGGGTGCCGGGTGCCCGTGGACGAGCTGGCGGTGCGGGAACTGGGTGACGGTCTCGTGACGGCTCTGCTGGAGCGGCGGTCCGGGGCGGCGACGCCCCTGGAGCGGCTGGGGGACGGCGAGTTGCGCTACCTCGCCCACTGCCTCGTGCTGATGACCGGTCCGGGGGTGCTGGACATGGACCCCGCCGCCGAGGTGCTGCAGGCGCGGCAGACCCTCACCGTCCTGGCGGACGGCTTCGACCGCTGCTTGGACGCGCGGCAGGCGCGCGAGCTGCTCGGCCTGGCGGTGCGGATGGGGGAGCGGGGGCACGTCCGGCTGGTGGCGGCGGTACGAGGGGGCGCGGAGCCCTCGGATCCGGCGGCGGATCCGGCGGCGGATCCGGCCCTGCCGGGAATCTCGGTGGTAGATCTTGGGGGTGAATCCTGAACACCGAGAAGAGGGACGCGGCGGCGGAGAGGGCGAGCTGCAGGTGCTGCAGCGCCGCCTGGCCGACTTCGCGGCGGCGCGCCGCTGGCTTCCCTACCACACGCCCAAAAACCTTGTTGCCGCCCTGAGTGTCGAGGCGTCCGAACTGGTTGAAATCTTCCAGTGGTTGACGCCGGAGGAGTCGGCGCAGGTGATGAAGAGCCCGGGAACCGCCGCCCGGGTCGAGGACGAGGTCGCGGACGTGCTGGCGTATCTCCTGCAGTTCTGCCAGGTGCTGGGCATCGACCCGGCGGCGGCCCTCTCCGCGAAGATCGAGCGCAATGAGCAACGGTTCCCGCTGCCCGACCAACCGGCTGAGTCGGACTGTCCGGCCGAGTCAGGCCATCCGGCCGAGTCAGGCCATCCGGCCGAGTCGGACCAACCGGCCGAGTCGGACCGTCAGGGTCGGCCGTCTCAAGCCGACCGTCCGGACCAAGACGCTCCGAAGACGCCAGATCGTCACTCTCCGGAGTGATTGAGTTATCCACACCCCATCTGGTATCCACAGATTTCTGAATTCCCCTGGCGTTTCCGGCGGTTAGTCATCACTCTGGGTAGTGAGCCGGTGTGGGCACGGCGCAGTCGGAAGCGCAGTTGAAGGCGCAGTCGGGAAGATGGGGGATTCAGGCCATGGATGCAGTGCGGCTCATCGGAGCCACCCGGACGGCCCTGGCGCAGGCCAGGGCCGTCCACGACATCGTCACCGAGGCATGGCAGACACAGGCGCTGGCGGGAGCGGTCGGCGGCCATCTCGCGGTGCACGGGCCCTTCGAGGCCCGCGCCGCCGCGGGAAGTCTGAGCGAGGCCGGCACGCGCGCGTCCGGCGCGCTGCGTCACACGCTGCGCGCCGGAGCGATACGGGCCGGGCAGCTCACCGAAGTGCGCGACCCCTGGGGCGCGTTGGCGGGGCTCTGCGGGCTCCTCGGCGAGGTGGGCATCGCCCTGGTGGGTGTCGCCTGCTCCTCCGGCGAGGACGCCATGTACTGGCAGTGCATAGAGGCGATCGACGCCGCCGACGAGACGAGCGACAGGGTCCGCTGGTTACAGAGACGGCTCGCGTCGCGCGAGCGGGAGGGTGGTGCCGCGTGAGGCGCGGGCGGTCAGCGGGCATCCCCTCCGTCGACGGACGCCGGGCGTCCGTCGCGCGGCTGCAGATCGGCGTCGAGCTGCGACAGATCGGCGTTGAGCGCGGCCATCAGCTCCTCCATCTGCTGCAGCAGGCCCTTGGGCTCGCCGGCCTCGCCCTGCTGCCGGGCGGCGGGCTGGGCGGGCACCGTTTCGTCGGGCACGGCTTCCTGGGTCATCGCGGCCTCCTCGGCCCCGGCCCTCCCGGTGCGGGAGAGCGGTGTTGCGGTCGTCGCCTCCGGCAGAGCACACCGGTGCGCGGGCCGGGCGGTCCGGCTCCGCCCGAGCCAACGACCACCGGCCGCGGCGGACACTGGCCGGGGCTCACCCGTCCGGCGGGGGCGACGGAATTTCACCCGACCGGGGTGGGTGGACCGGGGCAGGGCACGGTCGGTTGACGCGCGTGCGGCAGTGCAGGATGGGGGGCATGGATCTGCGAATCTTCACCGAGCCCCAGCAAGGGGCGAGCTATGACACCCTGCTGACGGTCGCCAAGGCCACCGAGGACCTCGGCTTCGACGCCTTCTTCCGCTCCGACCACTACCTGGCCATGGGCTCCGCGGACGGCATGCCCGGGCCGACGGACGCCTGGATCACCCTGGCGGGGCTCGCCCGTGAGACGCGCCGCATCCGGCTCGGCACCCTGATGACCGCGGGCACGTTCCGGCTGCCCGGCGTGCTGGCCATCCAGGTGGCCCAGGTGGACCAGATGTCGGGCGGGCGCGTCGAGCTCGGCCTGGGCGCCGGCTGGTTCGAGGAGGAGCACAAGGCGTACGGCATCCCCTTCCCCAAGGAGAAGTTCGGGCGTCTGGAGGAGCAGCTCGCGATCGTGACGGGCCTGTGGGAGACGGAGGCCGGGCGGACCTTCGACTTCGACGGCACCTACTACCAGCTCACCGACTGCCCCGCGCTGCCCAAGCCCGCACAGCAGAAGGTGCCCGTGCTCATCGGCGGCCACGGTGCGAAGCGCACGCCGCGGCTCGCCGCGAAGTACGCCGACGAGTTCAACATCCCCTTCGCCTCGGTCGAGGACAGCGAGCGGCAGTTCGGCAGGGTGAGGGCGGCCGCGGAGGAGGCCGGCCGCAAGGGTGACGAGCTCGTCTACTCCAACGTGCTGGTCGCCTGCATCGGCAAGGACGACGCGGAGGTCGCGCGCCGTGCGGCGGTCATCGGGCGCGATGTGGCCGAGCTCAAGGAGAACGGCCTGGCCGGTTCGCCCGCCGAGGTCGTCGACAAGATCGGCCGCTATGCGGCCATCGGCTCCTCCCGGGTCTACTTCCAGATCCTGGACCTGGACGACCTCGACCACCTGGAGCTGATCTCCTCGGAGGTCCAGTCTCAGCTGGGCTGACGCCGGCCCGGCGCTACCGCACGACCGAGGAGCACCTGTGACGCCCGCCCCCACCGCCACCCCTCTCGCCGACGCGCTGGAGCGCGGCCCGCTCGTCCTCGACGGCGGACTGTCCAACCAGCTGGCGGCGCAGGGCTGCGACCTGTCCGACGCCCTGTGGTCGGCCCGGCTGCTCGCCGACGACCCGGAGCGGATCGAGCAGGCCCACGCGGCCTATGTGCGGGCGGGCGCCCAGGTCCTCATCACCTCCAGCTACCAGGCCACCTTCGAGGGCTTCGCGCGGCGGGGCCTGGGCCGTGCCGAGGCCGCTGCGCTGCTGCGGCGCAGCGTGGAGCTGGCGCGCGGCGCCGCGGAGCGCGAGGCCCCCGGGCGGGAGATCCGGGTCGCCGCATCCGTCGGCCCCTACGGCGCCTTCCTCGCCGACGGCAGCGAGTACCGCGGGCGTTACGGCCTGAGCACCGCCGAGCTGGAGCGCTTCCACCGGCCGCGGATCGAGACCCTGGTGGAGGCCGCGCCCGACGTCCTCGCGCTGGAGACCGTGCCCGACGTGGACGAGGCCGAGGCGCTGCTGCGGGCCGTGGCGGGCTGCGGGGTGCCCGTGTGGCTGTCCTACAGCGCGGAGGGCGAGTACACGCGTGCCGGTCAGCCGCTGCGCGAGGCGTTCGCGCTGGCCGCCGGGAACGACCAGGTGGTGGCCGTCGGGGTCAACTGCTGCACGCCCGCCGATGCCGGCCCCGCGGTGCGGCTCGCGGCGGAGACCGCGCGGAAGCCCGTCGTGGTCTACCCCAACAGCGGCGAGCAGTGGGATGCCGAGGCCCGGTCCTGGACGGGCCGGCCGGCCTTCGCGCCCGACTGTGTCACCGAGTGGTACGAGGCCGGCGCCCGCCTCATCGGGGGCTGCTGCCGCGTGGGCCCGGCCGAGATCGCCTCTCTGGCGGACGCGATCGGTGCGGACCGGGGTGAGACACGGTCCCCGCGGGCCTGAAAGCCCGGCAGGCCCGCGGGCCTGACGCCTTCGCGGCGGAGACGTTGCCAGACCCTCCCCCTGCAGTCCTCGTAGTGATCGCGGGGTGGCACCGTACGCATTCCGGGCTGTGCTTCGCCGCCGAAGGGTCGCGGCCGTCGGCCTCGCCCTGGCCGTCTCCCCCGGCCGCCTCAGTAGCGACTCTCCGCTCCAGTGGCACCTTCAACACCGCTCCACATCAGGCCAGTTGGTGCAACCGCAGGTCCGGGCCACAGGTTCACCACTAGCGTGGACGCGGACGTGAGAGTTGCGTCGTAGGGGATCCAGGACCGGGGGTGGGGAATGTCCCAGGAATCCGCTGAGACGACCGTCAGGGTGAGGCCGCCGGATCTGGCGCCCGGCGCGGTGATCGCCCAGTCCCTGGACAACCAGTGGGTGACCGCGGAACTGACCAGGGAGATGGTCACGGGAGGGAGATCGCTCGGCGAGGTCGGGGGCGCGCGGGAGAAGGAGGTGCGGGCCGAGTACTTCCGCAGCCTGATCAACACCCGCCAAGTGGTGGCCAACCGCGTGTTCTTCTACAACAACGCCGCCGTCAGCCGCGACCTCGTCGAAGGCGGCCCGGCCCGCCGCGCCCATCAGAAGCTGCTGGCGCAGGCGGCCCTCGTGCCGTACCTGCTGAACGAGCGCGATCCCGCCGAGCGCCCCAGCACCGGGCTGGACTTCGACGAGCGGGCCTTTACCGCCTGGCAGGAGACGCTCGAGGGGATGCCGGCCGGCGAGCGCGTCAAGTGCGTCCGGTTCTCCTGGGAGGACCAGGAGAACCGGGACGCCACCAGGAGCGCCTTGTTCAACGCCTTCGCCGCACGGGTGCAGGGGCTCACCGCGAAGGACATCCCCCTGCTCGCCGCGCAGGTCGGCGTCCCGCAGCGGCGGCACGCGGCGTTCGCCGCTCGGATCGGGGAAGTGGTCGGCCTCAGCAACGAGCGCAGCATCCGCGGCGACCTCGTCACGCGGAACGTGCTCTACGAGGAGTTCGTGACCGTGCCGGGCACGGCCGTCTCGGAGGGCAGGTACGACAGGAACAAGCCCTTCGCGGGGGAGATCAAGCAGCTCCTCGACCTCATCTACAACGTCAACCTCGCCGACGCCCTCGGCATGTATCCGCTCACCCCGGCCGGCAGCCTGCGGAGGGTGGCCCTCCAGGAGTGGCGCGACGTCCGTACGACACCCGCCGGGACGGTCACGGACCCCGAGCAGCTCCTGCTGTTCCTGCAGCGGCAGGCGTTCTCCACGGTCCAGGACCGGCTGGCCCTCACCCCCGCCGCGGTCGACGCGCTCGCCCTGGAGGACATCTGGAGCCTGCGGCAGAGCGACCCGTGGAACGCCTACATACGCGCCTTCGACGAGCTGACCGCCGACCCGGCGTCCTTCCACGAGCGCGTCGGCCCCGTCTTCGACCGCTACGTCAGGCTCAACTCCGAGATCGTCCGCCTTGCCGAGGCCCGCGGCGACAGCCGGGCCCGTGCCAACAAGTGGCTGCCCGTCATCGAGGTCGTCGTCACCGTCGGCGGCGCCGCCTTCACCGCCGTCACCGGGGACGAGACCTGGAGCGTGGCCGGCAGCCTCGGCGGGGTCTCGGCCAGGTACGGCGGATCCGTGCAACTGGTGCTCCGCAACAGGCTGGAGGGCCGGCGCGAACAGAAGTTCGCACGGGAGATGGCCGCGGTGCGGTTCGACGGCGCGCGGGAGTGGGAAAGGTTCCACGACATGGTGCGCAAGCTGCCCGGGTACCGGGAGGAGGGCGGCTCCCCGGCCGCCACCGGCTCCGCCACCGTGCAGGACGAACTCCCGGAGTACTGAGCCAGTGCGAGAAGAGACCCCCGCCACCCCCTACGACCGGCTGCGCGCCACCCGTCCCGAGCTGTTCGGCAACACCCCGGGCGGGATCGACATCCTCTTCGACCCCGCCGAGGTCGAGGAGGCCCGGCGCACGGCGGATGCCGGGGCGGAGAAGGCCGGGGTGGAGAGCACCGGGGTAGAGAGCAGCGGGGCGGAGGGCGCCACGGCTCCGGTCGGCGTCGTCTACGCCGACCGCTTCGTCACCCTCGTACGGGACGCGGTCCGCTTCCCCGGCGGCGCCCCCGGGCTCTACGTCCGCATGCTCTCCACGGTCGCGAGCCCCGGCGCCGTCGTCCTCCCCCTCACCCCCGCGGGAAACGTCGTCCTCGTCGAGCACTACCGCCACGCCACCCGTTCCTGGCACTGGGAGGTGCCGCGCGGCATGGGCGCCCCGGGCGCCACCGGAGCGGAAAACGCCGTGCGGGAACTGGCGGAGGAAATCGGTGCAGAGGTCACCGAATTGATTTCCCTGGGCCGTATGCATCCCGACAGCGGACTGATCGGAGATCACGTCGAGCTGTTCGCCGCCCGAATCGACGACTTCGGTTCTCCGGAGACGGCCGAAGGCATCCGGCGCATCGTCCCCCGGCCTTGGCCGGAGGTCGCGGAAATGGTCGCCGCAGGGGAGATCACCTGCGGTTTCACCATCGCGGTCCTCACCCGCGCCCTGTTGAACGGCCTGCTGTCGAACGGCCTGCCGGGTTAGGGCCTGCCGGGTAACGGCCCGATGGGGAACGGTCTCCCGGGGAACAGCCTTCCGGTGAATACCGCCGAGGGCACCGGCGAAAAGCATTAGCAGAAGGCGCGCACCCCCGGGGATACTCGAGCGCGTGTTCCTGACGATATCCACCACCGCGACGACCGGATCCCCTGCGACCGACCTCGGATTCCTGCTGCACAAGCACCCCGGCAAGGCGCAGCGTTTCTCGACCTCCCACGGCACCGCGCACGTGCTCTACCCCGAGGCCACGGCCGAGCGCTGCACCGCCGCGCTGCTGCTGGAGATCGATCCGGTGGCGCTGGTGCGGCGCTCCAAGGGCAAGGGTCGCGGCGGCGCACCCGACTCCGCCCTCGCGCAGTACGTCAACGACCGCCCGTACGCGGCGTCCTCGCTGCTCGCCGTCGCCCTCAGCAGCGTCTTCTCCACCGCCCTCAAGGGCCAGTGCGCCGCCCGGCCCGAGCTGCCCGGAGCGGCCCGGCCGCTGCGCATCGAGGTGCCCGTGCTGCCCGCCCGCGGCGGCGCGGCGCTCGTGGAGCGGCTGTTCGCCCCGCTGGGCTGGACGGTGTCCGCCGAGCCGGTGGCGCTGGACGAGAAGTTCCCGCAGTGGGGCGACTCGCGCTACGTACGGCTGGTGCTGGAGGGTGAGCAGCGGCTCGCCGACGCCCTGCGCCACCTCTACGTCCTGCTGCCGGTGCTCGACGACTCCAAGCACTACTGGGTGGCGCCCGACGAGGTGGAGAAGCTCCTGCGCTCCGGCGAGGGATGGCTGGAGGACCACCCCGAGCAGCGCCTGATCGCCGGCCGCTACCTCGGCCGCCGCTGGTCGCTGACGCGGGACGCCCTGGAGCGGCTGGCCCTCGCCCGCCTCGCCGAGGCCGACGACAGCGAGGCCGAGGAGCTCGACAACGCCGTCGACGAGGAGACGGACACCGAGGAGCGGCCCGTCCCGCTGGCCGTGCAGCGCCGCGAGGCGATCCTGGGCGCCCTGCGCGCCTCGGGGGCCGCGCGCGTGGTCGACCTCGGCTGCGGACAGGGGCAGCTCGTGGGCGAGCTGCTGAAGGACCCGCGGTTCACCGAGGTGGCCGGCATGGACGTGTCGGCGCGCGCCCTCGCGATCGCCGCGCGGCGGCTGCGCCTGGACCGCATGACTGAGCGGCAGGCGGCGCGGGCCGCGCTGTTCCAGGGCTCGCTCGCGTACACCGACCGCAGGCTGGCCGGGTACGACGCGGCGGTGCTCAGCGAGGTGATCGAGCACGTCGACCTGGACCGGCTGCCCGCCCTGGAGCACGCGGTGTTCGGCGCGGCGCGCCCCGCGACGGTCGTCGTGACCACCCCGAACGTGGAGTACAACGTGCGCTGGGAGACCCTTCCCGCCGGGCACGTGCGGCACGCGGACCACCGCTTCGAGTGGACCCGCGAGGAGTTCCGCGCCTGGGCGGCGGGCGTCGCGGAGCGGTACGGCTACGAGGTGGCGTACGCGCCCGTGGGACCGGACGACCCGCAGGTCGGGCCGCCGACCCAGATGGGCGTCTTCACCCGTACGGAGAAAGAGACAGAGAAAGAGCCGAAGCAGGAGATGGCCGCATGACCACAGCAACCGCCCCCGCGGCCGCCGAGCGCACCCTCGCCGTCACCGACCTCTCCCTCGTGGTGCTGGTCGGCCCGACGGGTTCGGGCAAGTCGACCTTCGCCCGGAAGCACTTCAAGCCCACCGAGGTGCTCTCCTCGGACTTCTGCCGCGGCCTCGTCGCCGACGACGAGAACGACCAGAGCGCCAGCGGCGACGCCTTCGACGTGCTGCACTACATCGCGGGCAAGCGCCTCGCCGCCGGCCGCCTCACCGTGATCGACGCGACCAACGTCCAGGCCGAGGCCCGCCGGCAGCTGGTCCGCGTCGCCCGGGAGCACGACGTGCTGCCCATCGCGATCGTCCTCGACCTGCCCGAGGACGTGTGCGCCGCGCGCAACGCCGCCCGCCCCGACCGGGCCCACCTGCCCCGCCACGTCATCCAGCGCCACCGCCGCGAGCTGCGCCGCTCGCTGCGCGGCCTGGAGCGCGAGGGCTTCCGCAAGGTGCACGTCCTGCGCAGCGCCGAGGAGGCCGAGGCCGCCGAGGTCGTCCTGGAGCGCCGCTACAACGACCTCCGGCACCTGACCGGCCCCTTCGACATCATCGGCGACATCCACGGCTGCAGCTCCGAACTCGAGACCCTGCTGGGCGAGCTCGGCTACGCCGACGGGGTTCACCCCGAGGGCCGCACGGCCGTCTTCGTCGGGGACCTCGTCGACCGCGGCCCGGACAGCCCGGGCGTGCTGCGCCGCGTCATGGGCATGGTCGCCTCCGGCAACGCCCTGTGCGTGCCGGGCAACCACGAGAACAAGCTCGGCCGCTGGCTCAAGGGCAAGAAGGTCCGGCCGACCCACGGGCTGGCCGAGACCATCGAGCAGCTGGAGCGCGAGGACGCCCGCGACCCCGCCTTCCGCGCGCAGGTGCGGGAGTTCATCGACGGGCTCGTCAGCCACTACGTCCTCGACGGCGGCAAGCTCGTGGTCTGCCACGCCGGCCTGCCGGAGAAGTACCACGGCCGCACCTCGGGCCGTGTCCGCTCGCACGCGCTGTACGGGGACACCACCGGCGAGACCGACGAGTTCGGCCTGCCCGTGCGCTACCCGTGGGCCGAGGACTACCGCGGCAGCGCCGCCGTCGTCTACGGCCACACCCCCAACCCGTCGGCCACGTGGCTGAACAACACGATCTGCCTGGACACCGGCGCCGTCTTCGGCGGGAGGATGACGGCGCTGCGCTGGCCCGAGCGCGAGCTGGTGGACGTACCGGCCGAGCAGGTCTGGTACGAGCCGGCGCGGCCGCTGGCGAGCGACGCGCCCGGCGGGGAGGACGGCCGCCCGCTCGACCTGTCCGACGTCACCGGCCGCCGCGTCGTCGAGACCCGGCACATGGGCCGGGTCGCGGTGAAGGAGGAGAACGCCGCGGCCGCGCTGGAGGTCATGAGCCGCTTCTCCGTCGACCCGCGGCTGCTGCCCTACCTCCCGCCGACCATGGCACCGTGCGCGACCTCCCAGGAGGAGGGCTACCTGGAGCACCCGGCCGAGGCGTTCGCCGCCTACCGGGCCGACGGAGTGCGGCAGGTGGTGTGCGAGGAGAAGCACATGGGCTCGCGGGCCGTGGCGCTGGTGTGCCGCGACGCGGACGTGGCGCGGGAGCGTTTCGGCGCGACCGGCGGGGCGAGCGGGGCGCTGTACACCCGCACCGGCCGGCCGTTCTTCGACGACCCCGCGATGACCGAGCGCGTCCTGCGACGGCTGAGCAGGACGGTCGCTTCGGCCGGGCTGTGGGAGGAGCTGGAGACCGACTGGCTGCTGCTGGACGCCGAGCTCATGCCCTGGTCCCTCAAGGCGCAGGGGCTGCTGCGCCACCAGTACGCGGCCGTCGGCGCCGCGTCCGGCGCGGTGTTCCCCGGGGCGATCGCCGCACTGGAGTCGGCGGCGGAGCGGGGCGTGGACGTGTCCGGGCTGCTGGACCGCCAGCGCGAGCGGGCCGCGGACGCGGCCGCGTTCACGGAGGCGTACCGCCGCTACTGCTGGACCACCGGCGACAGCGCGCACGGCTGGCCGGGGGAGCAGGCGGAGACACAGTCCCTGCGCCGGGTCGGAGCCAAGGGCACGGACGGCCTGGACGGCATCCGGATGGCGCCGTTCCAGATCCTGGCGGTGCAGGGCCGCAGCCTGGCCGGACTCCCGCACGACGAGCAGCTCGCCCTGATCGACCGGATGATCGAGGCGGAGATGTACGGCTCGGAGTCGAACAACGGCATCTGCGCTTACACCCCGGTGTACATGAACCGCCTGCTCGCCCCGACCCGCCGCCTCGTCGTCGACACCGAGGACGAGGCGTCGGTCGCCGCGGGCGTGCAGTGGTGGCTGGACCTGACCGGCGCCGGTGGCGAGGGCATGGTCGTCAAGCCGCTGCAGGCGCTCGTGCGGACCGCCGGCGGGCGGCTCGTCCAGCCCGGCGTCAAGTGCCGGGGCCGGGAGTACCTGCGGATCATCTACGGTCCCGAGTACACCCGCCCGGACAACCTGGCCCGGCTGCGCGCACGCCACCTCGGCCACAAGCGCTCGCTCGCCCTGCGCGAGTACGCGCTCGGGCTGGAGGCGCTGGACCGGCTGGCGGCGGGCGAGCCGCTGTGGCGGGTGCACGAGGCGGTCTTCGGGGTCCTGGCCCTGGAGTCGGAGCCGGTGGACCCGCGGCTGTAGGCGCCGCGGACGGGGTCCGCCCCGTGCGCGGCGGGTGCGGGCGGGGGCACGGGCCGCCGCCCGTACGGGCGGCCCCCGCTCGCCACCCCGCAGGGGCGGCGGCATGCTGGCCGCATGAGTACGCAGCACTGGGGCGACGACTACGCGCACGGTGCGCCGCCGCACGTCCGCCACCGGCGGCACCGGAAGTGGCCGTGGGTGCTGCTCGCCGTCGTGCTCCTGCTGGCCGCCGGGTGCGCGGCGATCGTCGTCGTGCTCGCCGGGCAGAGCGGCAAGACGGTCCGGGTGCGCTACGAGGTCACCGGCAATGCGAAGGGCGTGTCCATCGCGTACAGCACCTGGCGGGACGGGGCCGTCGTGACGCAGAAGGAGGGCCCCCGGGACCTGCCCTGGCGCAAGGAGCTGGAGACGACGGAGTTCGAGAAGGGCGGCCTGCTGGCCGTCACGACCGGGAAGGACGGCGGCACGGTCACCTGCTCGGTGACGGTGGACGACCGCCGGCCGTGGACCGCCACGACGTCCGGCCGGGAGGCGACGGCGACCTGCTCCGGCTTCTGACCCCCGCGCCCCCGGGGCCGGCTCACGGCAGCATCGCGATCCCGTCCAGCTCCACCAGCGCCTCCTCGTCCCACAGGCGCACCGCGCCGATGACGGCCATCGCCGGGTAGTCCCGCCCGGCCAGCCGCCGCCAGATGCCGCCCAGTTCCCGGGCGTGCGCGCGGTAGGCGGCGACATCGGTGGCGTAGACGGTGACGCGCGCGAGGTGCTGCGGCTCGCCGCCCGCGGCGCGGAGGGCGGCGAGCAGATTGCCCAGGGCCCGCTCGAACTGCTCCGGCAGCACGCCGGGCACGATGCGGCCGGCGCCGTCGAGGGCGGTCTGCCCCGCGAGGAAGACGAGCCGGCCCCCGGTGACGGCGACGGCGTGGGAGAAGCCGGTGGGCGGGGAGAGCTCCGGCGGGTTGATCCGGCGCACGTCGGCGCCCCCGGCCCCACGGGGGCCCGTGCTCCCGGCGCCGGGCGTGTCCGTACTTCCGGCGCTGCGCGTGTCCGTGCCCCCGGCCTCGTGGGTGTTCACCGGTACAGCTCCTTCGCGATGATCGTGCGCTGGACCTCGCTCGCACCTTCGTAGATCCGCGGCGCGCGCACCTCCCGGTACAGGTGCTCCAGCAGGTGCCCCCGGCGCAGCGCGCGGGCGCCGTGGAGCTGGACGGACGCGTCGACGACGTACTGCGCGGTCTCCGTGGCGAACAGCTTGGCCATCGCCGAGCGGGCCGCGATGCCGGGCTCGCCCGCGTCGTACGCCGCGGCCGCCGCGTACACCAGCAGCGACGCCGCCTCCGTACGGGTGGCCATCTCGGCGAGCTGGTGGGAGACGGCCTGCAGGTCCTTCAGGGGGCCGCCGAACGCGCGCCGCTCCCCGGCGTGGGCGACGGCGGCCGCGAGCGCGGCCCGGGCCATGCCGACGGCGAAGGCCCCCACGCTCGGCCGGAAGAGGTCGAGCGTGCGCATGGCGACGCGGAAGCCGCCGCCCGGCACCCCGAGGACGTCCCCGGCGCCGACCGGCACGCCGTCGAAGGTCAGCGTGCCGATGGGGTGCGGGCTGAGCATGTCCAGGCCGCGGCCGGACAGTCCCGCGCTGTCGCCCGGGACGAGGAAAGCCGTCACGCCCCGCGATCCGGGCGCCTGTCCCGTGCGGGCGAAGACGGTGTAGACGTCGGCCTCGGGGGCGTTGGAGATCCACGTCTTCTCGCCCGACAGGCGCCAGCCGTCCCCGGCGCCGGACGGGTCCGGCTCGGCGCGCAGCTCCAGCGCCGCCGCATCGGACCCGGCGGCCGGCTCGCTCAGCGCGAACGCGGCCACGGCCCGGCCCGCGATCACCTCGGGCATCCAGCGGGCGCGCTGCCGGGCGGTCCCGGACTGCACGACGGGGTAGGCGCCGAGCCCCTGCAGGGCGAGCGCGGTCTCGGCCTCCGTGCACTCCCGCGCGAGGGACTCCCGCAGCAGGCACAGGTCCGTCGCGCGCACCGGCCCCCCGGCGGGGAAGAGCCGGGCCAGCAGGCCGAGTTCGCCGAGGGCGGCGACGAGGGGCCGGTCGACGCGGCCCGGCTCGCCGCCGGCCGCGAGGGGGCGCAGCCGCTCCGCCGCGAGGGTGCGCAGGTCGTCGCACCAGGCGCGCTGCTGCGGGTCGAGGGCGAACGGGGTGACCATGGGCGGCCCCTTCGTGGTATCGCGCTGTGTTGACTGCCGTCACCAAGTCGCTACGCTGACAGCGGATCCGCACGGCTGGCAAGACCCCCGTTCACCTCCATGTCACCGGCGCGAGGGGGCGCATCAGCGATGGCAGCTACCGAGCTTCAGCCGTCGGCCCACGTCGACACCTTCCCGCGCGACCACCTCCCTCCCGCCCGCCACTGGCCCGCCCTCCTGCACCGGAGCGACGCCCTGCCCGCCTACCCGGCCCGCCTCAACTGCGGCAGCGAACTCCTCGACGCCACCGTGGCCCGGCTGGGCCCGGACCGCCCCGCCGTGCACGACGACACCGGATGCCGGTGGACCTACGGCCAACTCGCCGCCCATGTCGACCGCATCGCCCACACCCTCACCGGCGACCTCGGCGTCGTCCCCGGCAACCGCGTCCTGCTGCGCGGCCCCACCACCCCCTGGCTCGCCGCCTGCTGGCTCGCCGTGATGAAGGCCGGCGCGGTCGCCGTCACCGTCCTGGCCGCCCAGCGGCCGCACGAACTCGCCACGATCTGCGAACTGGCCCGCATACGGCACGCCTTGTGCGACGCCCGCTCGCTCGACGGCCTCGACGCCCTCGCGCGGGCCCCGGAACCTCTGCGGATCACCCCGTACGGCGGGGACACCCCGGGCGACCTGCTGCGCCTGGCCGCGGACAAACCCTCATCGTATGCGGCGGTGGACACCTCCGCGGACGACGTCGCCCTCATCGCCTTCACCTCCGGCACCACCGGACGCCCCAAGGGCTGCATGCACTTCCACCGCGACGTGCTCGCCATAGCCGACACCTTCTCGGCGCACATCCTGCGGCCGCGCCCCGACGACGTCTTCGCCGGCAGCCCGCCCCTGGGCTTCACCTTCGGCCTCGGCGGCCTGGTGATCTTCCCCCTGCGGGCGGGCGCCGCCACCCTGCTGACCGACTGGCGCGGCCCCGAACACCTCCTCGCCGACATCCGGCGCCACCGCGTCTCCGTGCTCCTCACCGCCCCCACCGCCTACCGCTCGATGCTGGAGACGCTGGAACAGCCCGGCCCGCACGACGTCTCGTCGCTGCGCCGCTGCGTCTCGGCCGGCGAACACCTGCCCGCGGCCCTCTGGCACGCCTGGCGGCAGGCCACCGGGCTGCGCGTCATCAACGGCATCGGCGCGACCGAGATGCTGCACATCTTCATCTCCGCCGCCGACGACGCGATCCGCCCCGGCACCACCGGCCTGCCCGTCCCCGGCTACGAGGCCCGCGTCGCCGGCCCCGACGGCCGGACGCTGCCGGACGGCGAACCCGGCCTGCTGGCCGTGCGCGGACCCACCGGCTGCCGCTACCTCGCCGACGAACGCCAGCGCGAGTACGTCCGCCACGGCTGGAACCTCACCGGAGACACCTACGTGCGCGAGCCCGGCGGCCACTTCCGCTATGTCGCCCGCGCCGACGACATGATCATCTCGTCCGGGTACAACATCGCCGGCCCGGAGGTGGAAGAGGCCCTGCTGCGCCACCCCGACGTCCTGGAAGCGGCCGTCGTCGGGCGCCCCGACGCGCGGCGCGGCGAGATCGTCGTGGCTCACGTGGTGCTCCGGGCCGGGGTGCCGCGCACCGCGGAAACCGCGGCGGCGCTGCGGGAGTTCACCAAAAAGGAGATCGTTCCCTACAAGTGCCCTCGCGAGATCGAGTTCCCGGAGGCCCTTCCCCGCACGCCCACCGGCAAATTGCAGCGCTTCCGGCTGCGTCACGGCGCTTTACAGTTTCCCCGTGACTGACCAGCAACCACTCCATACTCCTCGGTCCCTCATCGTCACTTTCTACGGCGCGTACGGCCGCGGGGGCGCCGCCCGCCATACGGGCGGCAGGCCCGTACCGATCGCGGCCCTGATCCGGTTGCTGGGTGCCGTCGGCGTGGACTCGCCCTCGGTGCGGTCGGCCGTCTCGCGGCTCAAACGGCGCGGCCTGCTCGTCGCGGACCGCACGCCCGACGGGGCCGCGGGCTACGGGCTCTCGGAAGCCGCGCGGCAGCTCCTCGACGACGGCGACCGGCGCATCTACGGCCGGGTCTCCACGCGGACGGCCGGCGGCTGGCTGCTGGCCGTCTTCTCCGTGCCCGAGGAGGAGCGGCACAAGCGGCACCTGCTGCGCTCGCGGCTGGCCCGGCTCGGGTTCGGGACCGCCGCCCCCGGCGTGTGGATCGCTCCCGCACATGTCCACGACGAGACGCGGCACACCCTCGAACGGCTCGGACTGGCCTCCTACGTCGACCTGTTCAGGGGCTCCCACCTCGGCTTCGAGCCGACCGCGGAGGCCGTGGGCCGCTGGTGGGACCTCGCATCCCTGGCCGGGCAGCACCACGCCTTCCTGGAGGCCCACGAGCCGGTGCTGCGGCGCTGGGCGCGGCGCCGGGTGGTGCCGCCGCGCGACGCCTACCGCGACTACCTCCTCGCGCTGGACTCCTGGCGGCACCTGCCGTACGCGGACCCCGGCCTGCCGGGCGGCCTGCTGCCGGCCGACTGGCCCGGGGTGCGGGCGGCGCGGGTGTTCGGTGCGCTGCATTCGCGGTTGCGGGAGGCGGGGGCGAAGTTCGTCGCGGGGGAGCTGGCCTAGGCCCCTCCGTCCCTCTCCGGTCTATCCCTTTCCGGTCGGCGGCCGCCGGCTCCCCGCCCGGTACGGTGCGGGCCACCACACCCCCGGCCCCGCGTACTCCTGTTCGGCCGCCGCGTGCAGCGTCCAGTGCGGGTCGTACAGGTGCGGCCGCCCGAGCGCGCACAGGTCGGCACGGCCCGCCAGGATCAGGGAGTTGACGTCGTCCCAGGAGGAGATCGCGCCCACCGCGATCACGGGGACGCCCGCCTCGTGGCGGATGCGGTCGGCGAAGGGCGTCTGGTACGAGCGGCCGAAGGCGGGCCGCTCGTCGGCGACGACCTGGCCGGTGGAGACGTCGAGCGCGTCGGCCCCGTGGGCGGCGAAGGTGCGCGCGACGGCGACGGCGTCCTGCGCGGTGGTGCCGCCGTCGGCCCAGTCGGTGGCGGAGATCCGTACGGTCATGGGCCGGTCGGCGGGCCACACCGCCCGGACGGCGTCGAAGACCTCCAGGGGGTAGCGCAGCCGTCCGGCGAGGTCGCCCCCGTAGGCGTCGTCGCGGTGGTTGGTCAGGGGGGAGAGGAAGCCGGACAGCAGGTAGCCGTGGGCGCAGTGGAGTTCGAGGAGGTCGAACCCGGCGCGGGCGGCGGCCTCCGCGGACCGTACGAACTGATCGCGCACGGCGTCCATTCCGGCCACCGACAGGGCGTGCGGGGTCTGGTTGACGCCGGCCCGGTACGGCAGTGCCGACGGGGCGACCAGAGGCCAGTTCCCCTCCGGGAGCGGCTGGTCGATGCCCTCCCACATGCGGCGCGTGGAGCCCTTGCGGCCCGCGTGCCCCAGCTGGAGGCCGATCGCCGTGCCGGGCGCCCGGTCGTGCACGAAGCCGGTGATGCGGCGCCACGCCCGCTCGTGCTCCGGGGTGTACATCCCCGAGCAGCCGGGCGTGATCCGGCCCTGTTCGCTCACGCAGACCATTTCGGCCATGACGAGCCCGGCCCCGCCGAGGGCGCGTGCGCCGAGGTGGACGAGGTGGAAGTCCCCGGGGGTGCCGTCGGCCGCGGAGTACATGTCCATGGGGGAGACGACGACCCGGTTGCGCAGGGTCAGGCCGCGCAGCCGGAAGGGGGTGAACATGGGGGGCGTGCCGGGCGGGACGCCGGCCTCGTCCTCCACGGAGGCGACGAAGTCCGCGTCGCGCAGGCGCAGGTTGGCGTGCGTGACGCGGCGGCTGCGGGTGAGGAGGCTGAAGGCGAACCGGCGCGGGGGCTGGTCCACGTGCACGGCGAGGTCCTCGAACCACTCCAGGCTGGCGCGGGCGGCGCGCTGGGTGGAGGCGACGGCCGGGCGCCGCTCGTCCTCGTAGGCGGCGAGCGCCGCGGGCACCTCCGGGTGCCGCTCCAGGGCCCGGGCGAGGGCGAGGGCGTCCTCGACGGCGAGCTTGGTGCCGGAGCCGATGGAGAAGTGGGCGGTGTGGGCGGCGTCGCCGAGGAGGACCGTACGGCCGTGGTGCCAGTGCTCGTTGACGACGGTGCGGAAGGCGGTCCAGGCGGAGCGGTTGGAGCGCAGGGGGCGGCCGCCGAGGGCGTCGGCGAAGTACTTGCCGCAGGCTTCCAGCGTGGCGTCCTCGTCGGCGCGGTCGAGGCCCGCGCGGCGCCAGACCTCCTCGCGCATCTCGACGACCACGGTGCTGGCGTCGTGCCGGTACGGGTAGCCGTGGAGCTGCATCAGGCCGTGCTCGGTCTCGGCGATCTCGAAGCGGAAGGCGTCGAACGCGAAGTCGGCGGAGAGCCAGATGTAGCGGCAGCGGTGGGTGGTGAGAGCGGGCCGGAAACGGTCCGCGTGGGTCTCGCGCGTGCGGCTGTGGATGCCGTCGGCGGCGATGACGAGGTCGTGGGTGCGGGCGAGCTCCCCGGCGGGCGGCGCCTCCGTGCGGAAGCGGAGCCGGACGCCGAGCCCGTGGCAGCGCTCGTGAAGGATCTCCAGGAGCCGGCGGCGGCCGAGGGCGGCGAAGCCGTGTCCCCCGGAGCGCAGCGCGGTGCCGCGGTGGACGACGTCGATGTCGTCCCAGCGGACGAACTCGCGGCGCAGCGCCGCGTAGACCTCCGGGTCGGCGCTCTCGATGCCGCCGAGGGTCTCGTCGGAGAGGACGACGCCGAAGCCGAAGGTGTCGTCGGGGGCGTTGCGTTCCCAGAGGGTGACCTCGCGCTCCGGGGCGAGGCGTTTCAGCAGGGCCGCGGCGTAGAGGCCGCCCGGCCCGCCGCCGATGACGGCGACCTGTGCGGCGGCCGTCATCGCCCCCGCCACTTCGGGGGCCGCTTCTCGGTGAAGGCGGCGTGGAACTCGGCGTAGTCGGCGCTGTTCATGAGCAGGGCCTGGGTGGCGGCGTCGAGTTCGAGGGCGGCCGCCAGCGGCATGTCGAGCTCGGCGGTGAGCAGCGCCTTGGTCTGGGCGTGGGCGAGGGCGGGCCCGTCGGCGAGGCGGCGGGCGAGGGCCTGCGCCGCGTCCCCCGCCCGCCCTTCGCCGGTCAGCTGACTGATCAGGCCGATGCGTTCGGCCTCGGCGGCGCGCACGGGCTCGCCGAGCATCAGCAGCCGGGTGGCGTGCCCGAGGCCGACGACGCGGGGGAGCAGGTAGGCGGCGCCCATGTCGCCGCCGGAGAGCCCGACCCGGGTGAAGAGGAACGCGAAGCGGGCGGTCGGGTCGGCGACGCGGAAGTCGGCGGCGAGCGCGAGGACGGCCCCGGCGCCCGCGGCGACCCCGTGCACGGCGGCGACGACCGGGAAGGGGCACTCGCGCAGGGCCCGTACGGTCTGCCCGGTCATCCGGTTGAAGTCCAGGAGCTGCCCGGTGTCCATGGCCAGGGTGGCGCCGATGATCTCGTCGACGTCGCCGCCGGAGCAGAAGCCGCGGCCCTCGCCGCCGAGCACGAGCGCGCGCACGGAGCCGTCGCGGGCCAGCTCGGGCAGGAGGTCGCGCAGGTCGGCGTAGGCGCCGAAGGTGAGGGCGTTGAGCTTGCCGGGGCGGGCGAGGGTGACGGTGGCGACGCCCTCGTCGAGGGTCAGGCGCAGGTGCCGCCACTCCTCGGTACGGGACGCGGAGCCGGTGAACGGACTCATGGAGCGCGGCCTCCTTCAGCCGGGGGGCTGGTGCGTGCCTGCGCTGTGAAGTTATCACCGGTGCGTGACTGTCGTCACGAGTGCGCGATAGAAGGGGAGTTGCCCCGGGCGGCCGCCGGCCGCCGGCCGCCGGCCGCCGGCAGCCCGGGGCGACCGGGCCGTCAGCCGGCGAGCGTCGCCACCAGCACCGCCTTGATCGTGTGCATCCGGTTCTCGGCCTGGTCGAAGACCACGGAGTGCTGCGACTCGAAGACCTCGTCGGTGACCTCCAGGGAGGTCAGCCCGTGCCGCTCGTGGATCTCGCGGGCGACCGAGGTCTCCAGGTCGTGGAACGCGGGCAGGCAGTGCAGGAACTTCACCGCCGGATTGCCCGTCGCGCGCAGCACGTCCATGGTGACGGCGTACGGCGCGAGCAGGGCGATCCGGGCGTCCCACACCTCCTTGGGCTCGCCCATCGACACCCACACGTCGGTGGCGACGAAGTCCGCGCCCTTCACGCCCTCGGCGACGTCCGGGGTGAGGGTGATCCGCCCCCCGCTCGTCTCGGCGAGCCGCCGCGCCTCCGCGATGATGTCCGCGTCGGGCCACAGCTCCTCCGGGGCCACGATGCGCACGTCCATGCCGAGGAGCGCGCCGGTGACGAGGTAGGAGTTGCCCATGTTGTACCGGGCGTCGCCGAGGTAGGCGAAGGCGACGTGGTCCAGGGACTTGGCGGTGTGCTCGGACATGGTGAGGACGTCGGCGAGCATCTGGGTGGGGTGCCACTCGTCCGTCAGGCCGTTGTAGACGGGCACCCCGGCGTGCGCGGCCAGCTCCTCCACGACGTCCTGGCCGTGGCCCCGGTACTCGATGGCGTCGAACATCCGGCCGAGCACGCGCGCGGTGTCCTTGACCGACTCCTTGTGCCCGATCTGGGAGCCCGCCGGGTCGAGGTAGGTCGTGCGCGCCCCCTGGTCGCCCGCCGCGACCTCGAAGGCGCAGCGGGTGCGCGTCGAGGTCTTCTCGAAGACCAGGGCGATGTGCCGGCCGAGGAGCCGCTGCTCCTCGGTGCCGGTCTGCCGTGCGGCCTTGAGCTCGGCCGCGAGCTCGACGAGGCTGTGGAACTCCTCGGCGGTGAAGTCCGTCTCCTTGAGGAAGTGACGGCCCTTGAGGTCTGTCGTCATGGGGATGGACTCCTAGCTGGCTCTGGCTCGCGGGCTCACGACTGCGGAAAGATGGAATTCTATACATGCTTCCGCATTGCTATGCAATCAAGTGTGCGAAGGACCACCCGGGGCGGAGGGCGCTGCGGGGCCCGGTGCGGCGGGGCTCGGCGCCGCGGGGCCCGGGGCGGGCGGTCCGGCCGGTGGTCCGGCGGGGTGCCCGCCCACCGGGTCCCGCTCGATCGGACAGCTCATGCAGCGCGGCCCGCCCCGCCCCCGGCCCAGCTCGCTGCCCGGGATGGTGATCACTTCGATGCCGTTCTTGCGCAGGTGGGTGTTGGTCGTCACGTTGCGCTCGTAGGCCACCACCACGCCCGGCTCGATGGCCAGCACGTTGCAGCCGTCGTCCCACTGCTCCCGCTCCGCCGCGTGCACGTCCTGCGTCGCGGTCAGCACCCGCACCGAGTCCAGGCCGAGGGCCGCGGCGATCGCCCGGTGCATGTGCTCCGGCGGATGGTCGGTGACCTTCAGCTCGCGCTCGCCCGCCCCCGGCTCGATCGTGTACGAGCGGAGCATCCCCAGCCCGGCGTACTGGGTGAAGGTGTCCCCGTCCACCATGGTCATCACGGTGTCCAGGTGCATGAACGCGCGCCGCTTGGGCATGTCCAGCGCCACGATCGTGCGGGCCGACCCGGCCGCGAAGAGCCGGTGGGCGAGCATCTCCACCGCCTGCGGGGTGGTCCGCTCGCTCATCCCGATCAGCACGGCGCCCTCGCCGATGACGAGCACGTCGCCGCCCTCGATCGTGGACGGGTAGGCGGCCTGGCCCTCGGACCAGACGTGGAAGCCGCCGCCCGAGAAGAGCGGGTGGTAGCGGTAGAGGGCCTCGTAGTGCACGGTCTCGTGCCAACGCGCGGGCCAGCGCATCGCGTTGACGCACACCCCGTCGTAGACCCAGGCGGAGGTGTCCCGGGTGAACAGGTGGTTGGGCAGCGGGTTGATCAGGAAGTCGTCCAGCTCCATGGCGTGGAAGCGCACGGAGACGGGCTCGCTCCAGCCCTCCAGGAACTCGCGCTTGGTCATCCCGCCGACCAGCCACTCGCCCAGGTCCGCCGCCGGCAGCCGCTCGAACGCGGCCCGCAGGTGCCCGGTGGCCAGCGGTCCGTACTCCTTCTCGTCGAAGACCCGGTCCAGCACCATGGCCCGGGCCTCCGGCACCGTCAGGCTCTCCTCCAGCAGGTCCTGGAAGAAGTGCACCTCGACCCCGCGCTCGCGCAGCACGTCCGCGAAACCGTCGTGCTCGGCGCGGGCCCGCCGCACCCAGAGCACGTCGTCGAAGAGGAGAGCGTCCTTGTTGGAGGGCGTGAGCCGCTTCAGCTCCAGGCCGGGGCGGTGCAGTATGACGCGGCGCAGCCGCCCGGCCTCGGAATCGACATGGAATCCCATCCCCCCATCCTGTCCCGGATCACTCGTGATGACCCGGTTCACCACGGCGAAACGTCCACCGGCGGTTCGCCGGGCCCCGTGACGGGAGGGGGAGAGGGGGAGGGGGCAGGGGAGCCTCGGGCTCAGATGTCCCTGAAGATCTCGATCTGGGCGCCGATCGAGTTCAGGCGCTCCGCCAGGTCCTCGTAACCGCGGTTGATGACATACACGTTGCGCAGGACCGACGTGCCCTCGGCGGCCATCATGGCCAGCAGGACGACCACGGCGGGGCGCAGGGCCGGCGGGCACATCATCTCCGCCGAGCGCCAGCGGGTGGGTCCTTCGACGAGGACGCGGTGCGGGTCGAGGAGCTTGACGTCCGCGCCGAGGCGGTTGAGGTCGGTGAGGTAGATGGCGCGGTTGTCGTAGACCCAGTCGTGGATGAGGGTCTGGCCCTGGGCGGCCGCGGCGATGGCCGCGAAGAAGGGCACGTTGTCGATATTGAGGCCCGGGAACGGCATGGGGTGGATCTTGTCGATCGGGGCCCGGAGCTTGGAGGGGCGCACGGTCAGGTCCAGCAGGCGCGTGCGGCCGTTGTTCGCCGGGTACTCGGGGCTGCGCTCGTGGTCGAGGCCCATCTCCTCCAGGACCGCGAGCTCGATCTCCAGGAACTCCACCGGTACGCGCCGGATGGTCAGTTCGGACTCGGTGACGACCGCGGCGGCCAGCAGGCTCATGGCCTCCACCGGGTCCTCGGAGGGGGCGTAGTCCACGTCGCGGTCGATGGTGGCGACGCCGTGCACGGTGAGGGTGGTCGTGCCGATGCCCTCGACGCGCACGCCGAGCTCCTCCAGGAAGAAGCACAGGTCCTGGACCATGTAGTTCGAACTGGCGTTCCGGATGACGGTCACGCCGTCGTGCCGGGCGGCCGCCAGGAGGGCGTTCTCGGTGACGGTGTCCCCGCGCTCGGTCAGCACAATCGCCCGAGTGGGTGCGACCGAACGGTCGACCTGTGCGTGGTACGTGCCGTCGGTCGCGGTGACCTCCAGGCCGAAGTGGCGCAGGGCCGTCATGTGCGGCTGAACGGTACGGGTGCCGAGGTCGCAGCCGCCCGCGTACGGAATCTTGAAGTGGTCCATGCGGTGCAGCAGCGGGCCCAGGAACATGATGACGCTGCGCGTCCGGCGGGCGGCCTCGGTGTCCATGGCGGCCAGGTTGAGCTCCGCGGGCGGCACGATCTCCAGGTCGTTGCCGTCGTTGATCCAGCGGGTCCGGACGCCGATGCTGCCCAGCACCTCCAGGATCCGGTAGACCTCCTCGATCCGGGCGACCCGGCGCAGGGTCGTGCGGCCGGCGTTGAGCAGGGTGGCGCAGAGCAGGGCGACACACGCGTTCTTGCTGGTCTTGACGTCGATGGAACCGGAGAGCCGGCGTCCGCCGACCACCCTGAGGTGCATGGGCCCCGCGTAACCGAGGGAGACGATTTCGCTGTCCAGCGCCTCACCGATCCTGGCGATCATATCAAGGCTGATGTTCTGATTTCCTCGCTCAATGCGGTTCACGGCGCTCTGGCTGGTGCCGAGGGCCTCCGCGAGCTGCGACTGGGTCCAGCCTCGGTGCTGACGGGCATCGCGGATCAGCTTGCCGATACGGGCGAGGTATGCGTCTGTCATGCCGTAGACGTTATCTCACATATGAGATTTCATCCGCATGGCGGTTCTGGCCATTGGTTGTTCTATTACGATGCGTACAACTCGGAGGTGCCCCGGAGGTGCCATGACTGTGACCCCGCGCCCGGTGAGCGGCGTTCGTGCGCCCCTCGTCGTGACTGCCGCCCATCTGCTGGCCTGCGCCGCCTTCCTGACGGTCTTTCTGACGCGCCGCGACGCCCTGCCCGACCCCGTCGCCACGCACTTCTCGGGCTCCGGCGGCGCCGACGGTTACAGCGCGCTCGGCTCCTTCCCCTACCAGGCGCTCGGTCTCCTGCTCGTGACGGCGCTGCTCTTCGGCGGGCTCGTCCACGCGGCGCGCGGCGCCCGGGCGCTCGTCGCCCTCGGCTGCGGCGTCGCGGGCTTCCTTTGCGCCGTCGCCGTCTCCGTCGTCCTCGGCAACGCCCGCGCGGAAACGGCGGATCAGGCGCACCTCA
>NZ_JBAMDC010000799.1:0-469 GCF_036961605.1 Streptomyces sp. KLMMK | reverse complement strand
GTAGGGGCTGACGGGTGGCGATCGTCGCGTTATGCCAGGGACGTGAGGTGTCCGCAGGGTTTTGGGGTGACTGATGAGCGGCGGCAGTTCCGTGAGCGCATCCGCATGGAAGTGGCCCAGATTTTTGCCGACGGGCAGCCGAACGGGCTGGTCGCGAAGCAGTTACGGGTGAGTGTCCGGTCGGTCCAGCGGTGGCGGCGGGAATACGAAGTCGGCGGGGAGGGCGCGCTGCGGTTGACAGGCTCTGCCGGTCGGCCGCAGCTGAGTGATGAGCTGTTCGCGACGCTGGAGGCAGAGCTGGACAAGGGCCCTGTCGCGCACGGCTGGCCGGTAGAAGCTGGGTGACGTCGTTGTGATTGCCGCCGGTCAGCAGGACGGGGAGCGGGGTGCCGTGGCCGTCCGTGATGAGGTGGTGCTTGGAACCAGCCCGGCCCCGGTCGACCGGCGACGGGCCCGCGTGCTGCCCCCT
>NZ_JBAMDC010000798.1:0-490 GCF_036961605.1 Streptomyces sp. KLMMK | reverse complement strand
TCAGAGCTCCCTCTCGCCGGAGGTGATGGAGACGAGCACGTCGTCCCCGTCCACCTTCACGGGGTAGACGGCGATCGGCTCGGTCGCCGGCGGCGAGGTCGGTCGGCCGGTTCGCAGGTCGAAGCTGGAGGTGTGCAGCCAGCATCCGATGGTCCGGTCGGTGACGTCCCCGCCGGAAAGGGAGACGTTGGCGTGTGAGCAGATGTCATGGACGGCGTAGAACTCGCCCTCGGTGCGCACCACGGAGACCGGGACGCCCTCCAGGACGACCCGCATCGGGGTGTCCTCTTCCAGTTCACCGACCGAGCAGGCCCGCAGGTACCTCAGTGTCCCTGGCATCCGCAACCTCCATGGCGTGCGTGGGTTCCTCGGCCGAGCTCCTTGTCGACCTTGGCCAGCAGGCGTTTTCCGGGGCAGGGCAGTCCGATCCGCTGGGCGAGCTCGGCGAAGAAGCCGTGGACCACCAGGCGGCGGGCTTCGTCGGCGGGGG
>NZ_JBAMDC010000797.1:0-556 GCF_036961605.1 Streptomyces sp. KLMMK | reverse complement strand
GTGGTCGATGACCCGGTCTGCGGCCGGCTTCGAGAGCCCGAACAGCGGGCCGAGCTGCCGCATGGTGAGGTTCGTCCGCCAGTACGCGGCCACCACTGACACCGTCACCACAGCACCCACACCAAGATCATCACATGTCCGACCAGGCCTTACGGGACATCATTTAACCCCAACGCCTAATCACAGCGAGTTCGTTGCTGGGTTAGCTTTGACTTGCCAGATAGTCTCAGGCCCCCCCTGGATGCCTGTGGTGACGGAGATGTCAATCCACTCGGAAGCCCAGGATTGCATGGCAGGGAGTGCAACGTGCCCGTTACTGTCCGTCTGAGCCCAGGCGAACCGACTCTCCTCGCCGTCGACGATAAAGCGGGCCGATGCCGTGATCGGTATCTCAAAGCGCACCGCAGCACCCTTCGCAGGGCCCTCGCTATTTTCGGCCCTCACCCGCGGTCGAAACGGCAAGCCGACCACCTTGAATGCATCTACTGTGGCACTCTTCGGAATAGGATACTCGTAAAGACTGAAAGACTGAGGAGTGTTGATCTTGCCCTGGCGG
>NZ_JBAMDC010000796.1:0-572 GCF_036961605.1 Streptomyces sp. KLMMK | reverse complement strand
CGTCGAGCTGCGGCTGGACACTACCGAGATCCAGGTCCGCAGGCCGCCGGCCAACCGCGGCGGCCGCCGTGCGTTCGTGTCGGGCAAGAAGAAGCAGAACACCATGAAGGCCACCGTGATCGCCGACTGGCGCGGCCGCACATTATGGACCGACGCCCTGCGACCTGGACGTATGCACGACGCCACGGCCGCCCGCACCGAAGGCATCACCGTCTGCTTCCAGCATTTCCCCGACGTCGAGGTCCTCCTGGACGACGGCCATCTGGGCCTGAGCCGCGACCACCGCGGGCAGGCGGTCACACCACCCAGAAAGCCTCGGCCGGGAGCACTGCCCGGCAGAGTCGCACAGTGGGAACGCGACCGCCACGGGCACTCCTCCGACCGCATCACCGTCGAACACGCCCTCGCCGACCACAAACGCTGGAAACAACTGATGCGCTGGACCCACCGCCGCGACCGCCTGCCCGACACCTACCGCGCCATCGCCGACCTCGTCTCCGACCGCACCAACGTCTGAAAACAGGCCACGACCAGGCGAAACACGCCTCACCCACTATCACGCACCAACTCGT
>NZ_JBAMDC010000795.1:0-646 GCF_036961605.1 Streptomyces sp. KLMMK | reverse complement strand
CACAGCCGTGTGCCGTCCGGACGGGAGACGGCCTGCACGTTCATGCCGAGCTTCCGGTGCTTTTGCGAGTAGTAAATGATGTCCCGTAAGGGGTTGTTGGGGCAGGCTGATGTGCCTCTCGTATGCTCGTGGACTATCCTGCGAGAGCGAGGTTGTGGAGTCGGGCGATGCCGAGCATGGCCTGATGGACGCCGTCGCCGCGCAGGCGGCAGTCGCGAAGGATTTTGAAGGTCTTCATCCGGGAGAAGACACGTTCCACTCGGGCTCTGGCCCTGCAGTGGACGGTGTTGTCTGCTTGCTGCTCGGGGGTCAGTGGCTGGTTGGGCCGGGGCCAGTGTGGAATGAGCGCGGCCGTGCCACGGTAGCCGCCGTCCCCCAGGAGCGGCGCGCTCCTCACCGCCTGGTCCACGCCAGACTCGCCATAGGCCCGGGCGTCGTGCCGGCTGCCGGGTAACGGACGGCCGACCGCGACCACCAAGCGACTGTTCGCATCGACGATGACCTGCAGGTTCGTCGAAAAACGGTAGTTCTTGGAGGACGAGGCCACACTCCGGTCACGGGTGGGGACCAAGGTTCCGTCCACGATCAGCACTGTGCCTGCCGGGTGCCGACGACGGACCGGCGCCAGCGCCAGGAACGGAGCGAT
>NZ_JBAMDC010000794.1:0-653 GCF_036961605.1 Streptomyces sp. KLMMK | reverse complement strand
CCGATCCGTATCGGTGTGAACGCGGGGTCGCTGGACCGGCGTCTGCTGCAGAAGTACGGGAAGGCGACGCCCGAGGCGCTGGTGGAGTCGGCGCTGTGGGAGGCCTCGCTCTTCGAGGAGCACGGTTTCCGTGACATCAAGATCTCGGTCAAGCACAACGACCCGGTCGTGATGGTCAATGCGTACCGTCAGCTGGCGGCGCAGTGCGACTACCCGCTGCACCTGGGTGTGACCGAGGCCGGCCCGGCCTTCCAGGGCACGATCAAGTCCGCGGTGGCGTTCGGTGCGCTGCTGTCGGAGGGCATCGGCGACACCATCCGTGTCTCGCTGTCGGCCCCGCCGGCGGAGGAGATCAAGGTCGGTATGCAGATCCTGGAGTCCCTGGGGCTGCGCCAGCGCCGTCTGGAGATCGTCTCGTGCCCGTCCTGCGGTCGTGCGCAGGTGGACGTGTACAAGCTCGCGGATCAGGTCAGTGCGGGTCTGGAGGGTATGGAGGTGCCGTTGCGCGTCGCGGTGATGGGCTGCGTCGTCAATGGTCCGGGTGAGGCCCGTGAGGCCGATCTGGGTGTCGCCTCGGGCAATGGCAAGGGGCAGATCTTCGTCAAGGGCGAGGTCATCAAGACCGTGCCGGAGTCGAAGATCGTGGAGACCCT
>NZ_JBAMDC010000793.1:0-688 GCF_036961605.1 Streptomyces sp. KLMMK | reverse complement strand
GCCTTCGAGATCGGTACGGGTAACAACCACTTACGTGTCGGGATGCTGCGGCAGGGCGAGCCAGTCCGACCAGGAGATCTCACGGCCGAGGAAGCGCGGCTGCTCGAACGGCCAGTCGGCGGCGATCCACTGCGGCACCAGCTCGTCGAGGGCCTGCTCGACCTTGCTGCCCACCAGCTCGTCCACCACCCACCAGGAGATCTCGCCGTCCGCGCCGGCCCTCTCCGGCGGGTCGATGTAGACACAGCCGAGCAGAACTGTCTCCGCCGCGTCGAACAGCGCGTAGTTGAAGGACTGGTGCGCGGCGATCTCCTTCTCGTGCCGCAAAAGGTCGGCCTGGTCGGCCTCGTAGGTCATGGTGTCCGCTGGCCAGCCCCAGGCCGGGCCGAAAATGCTCCACAGCCGCTCTCGCGAACCCATCACAGCCGGATAGTCGAGCGGGGTGTCCGCCTCCCGGATCGGCCGCAGGTGATGACCACCGCCCGGCAGTGGTACCAGGACGGGGTGGACGAAGTCATCGGGAAGCCAGCTCATGACGCCCGACCGTAGCAGCGCGCGGCCGTCCGATCCCCTGGATTTTCCCCACATACCGCGAGGCTCTGCTCTCATGCCGGGCAAGGCCCGCGATCACCCGATCGAGACTCCCGTTCGATCGACAGACTCCATGATCGGTATGGCAACGGCTTCT
>NZ_JBAMDC010000792.1:0-689 GCF_036961605.1 Streptomyces sp. KLMMK | reverse complement strand
TAGCGCGGACATACGCGGTGTCCAACACGACGCGGGTGACATCCACGAGCCCGGCATCGTCGACCCGGTGCAGCACGGTCTCGTGCAGCCGGCCCCAGACACCGGCTCTGGACCAGATCACCGAACCGGCGGTGCACGGTCGACTTCGATATTCCGAAGAACGGCGGCAACGCCCCCCCCCGGGCGCGCTTTCACTTGGGATGAGGGCAGTCATCACACCGTGAGCCTCTTGGCTCCTGTCCAATGCGGGAGGCTGGTCTCGCGGTCACTGCCGACGGCAGTGTGCCTGCCCCTTCTCGTGCGCACGCAGTAAGACTCATGAGTTCGTTGCTGGGTTAGCTTTGACTTGCCAGATAGTCTCAGGCCCCCCCTGGATGCCTGTGGTGACGGAGATGTCAATCCACTCGGAAGCCCAGGATTGCATGGCAGGGAGTGCAACGTGCCCATTACTGTCCGTCTGAGCCCAGGCGAACCGACTCTCCTCGCCGTCGACGATGAAGCGGGCCGATGCCGTGATCGGTATCTCAAAGCGCACCGCAGCACCCTTCGCAGGGCCCTCGCTATTTTCGGCCCTCACCCGCGGTCGAAACGGCAAGCCGACCACCTTGAATGCATCTACTGTGACACTCTTCGGAATAGGATACTCGTAAATACTGAAAGACTGAGGAGTGTTGATCTTGCCCTGGCGA
>NZ_JBAMDC010000791.1:0-708 GCF_036961605.1 Streptomyces sp. KLMMK | reverse complement strand
AGAACCTGTCACAAACACGTGCGCATTCGGCCTCGAGTGTGGCCAGGCGCTCGTCACCCAAGAGCCCGGTACCAACCTGCACATCAAGATTCACCCGGTTCTTGACGACATTGCCTTCGGGAACTCGCTGGAAGAGCACGCGCGGGCCCACACCCGAGGGATCAGTGCACGCGAAGTAGATCTCCTGCTCCTCAGGCGGCAGCGAGTGGTGGTACTCCTCCCACGTGGCAAAGCCCCCCGGGACTGTCGGTACGACGTACCCCAGCACCTCGCACCAGAAGGCGGCGAGGCGTGCAGGTTCCGCGCAGTCGAAGGTCACTTGGAACTGCTTGATCGTTGACATTGGCGCACGATAACAGGGGCCCTGCTCATCTCCCCGGACGGGTGAATCCACACGTTGTCGGGAGGCCGGCCCTGCCATCCGCTGCTGTGTCGTGCGGTCACAGGGGTGAACCGAGGGCAGTGCCTCTCCCTAGCTAGGCGGCCCATCGCTGCAGTCGTTCGCCAGGGAGCCGGTGAGTGCAGTGCCTCAGAGGCGAAGACGTACGCCGGGCGAACGCATCAGCTTGACACTGTCGGTGATCTTGCGGTTTCCCGGTGCGGCAGTGTGATGAACGGGCATGCTCGGGGCTGTTCCGATGGACCCTGTGATCGTTGAGGTGCTTGTTGTCGCTCCGTCCCCGTTCCGGTGAGCAGGTTCCGTCTGTG
>NZ_JBAMDC010000790.1:0-716 GCF_036961605.1 Streptomyces sp. KLMMK | reverse complement strand
TTGAATGCAACGTAGCTTTCAGGTCATCGGAAACAACGAGTTGCAGGAGATCACCGTGCAGAAGTTCATCACCCCCGCCCCGGTCGCCGCCGTCCTCGACATCCCCGCCGGACGCATCCGCTTCATCGCCGCCGACCGCACCGACACCACCGTCGAGATCCTCCCCGCGGACGCCACCAAGAGCCGCGACATCAAGGCCGCCGAGCAGATCACGGTCACCCACCACGACGACACCCTGCACATCCAGGCCCCGGCAGCAGCAAACCGGATCCTGGGCAACCCCGGAGCCGTCGAGAT
The DNA here is from genome assembly GCF_036961605.1 of Streptomyces sp. KLMMK. Lineage (NCBI taxonomy): Bacteria > Bacillati > Actinomycetota > Actinomycetes > Kitasatosporales > Streptomycetaceae > Streptomyces > Streptomyces sp. KLMMK. Next base: position 419 of record NZ_JBAMDC010000790.1, on the reverse strand, counting down.
CACCGTCCAGCTGCCCACCGGCTCCCGCATCGACGCCAAGACCGCCACCGCCGAGATCCGCGGCGTCGGACGCCTCGGCGACGTCACCCTCAACAGCGCACACGGCACCGTCAAGCTCGACGAAACCGCAAGCGCCCACCTCACCCTCGCCGCAGGCGACATCACCATCGGCCGCCTCAACGGCCCCGCCCAGCTCACCACCCAGAAGGGCAACCTCCACATCACCGAAGCCACCCACGGCACCCTCACCCTGCGCACCGAGCACGGCGACATCTCCATCGGCGCCGCCCGCGGCACCTCCGCCACCCTGGACGCCGGCACCTCCTACGGCCGCATCCACAACACACTCAAGAACACCGACGGCACCCACACCCAGCTCGACATCCACGCCACCACCGCCTACGGCAACATCACCGCCC
>NZ_JBAMDC010000079.1:0-22083 GCF_036961605.1 Streptomyces sp. KLMMK | reverse complement strand
GCCCCGCACCTTCTCCAGCCGCACCGGCTTCTCCGGCTCGGCGATGTCCACCGGGAGGTCGAGGTATTCGAAGATCCGCTGGAAGAGCGCGAGGGAGGTCTGCATCTGCACGCCCGTGGACAGCAGGCTGACCGCGGGCCGGAACATGCCCTGCTGCAGGGAGACGAAGGCCACCAGGGTGCCGATGGAGATGCCCGGACCGCCGGTCTGCAGGGCGATGCCCGCTGCCCAGTAGATGACGGCGGGCATCGCCGCCATGACGACGCCGATGGTGGACATCCGCCAGCGCCCGGCCATGCTCGCCCGCACTTCGAGGCCGACGAGCCGCTCGGACTCCTTGGCGAAGGCCCGGGTCAGGGAGTCGGCCCGGCCCATCGTGCGGCCGAGGAGGATGCCGCTGACGGAGAGCGACTCGGTGACCATGGCGGCCATGACCGCCATCTGCTTCTGCCGCTGCGAGGTGATCTTCTTGCGCTCGCGGCCGACGCGGCGGCTGATGGCCACGAACACCGGCAGCAGGAGCAGCGAGACGACGGTCAGCCGCCAGTCGAGGGCGAGCATCGCGACCACGGTGGCGACGACGCTGGTCAGGTTGGAGACGAGCGACGTGGCCGTGGAGGTGACGGTGGCCTGCATGCCGCCGATGTCGTTGGCGATGCGGGACTGCACCTCGCCGGTGCGTGTGCGGGTGAAGAAGGCGAGCGGCATCCGCTGGAGCCGGTCGTAGACAGAGGCGCGCAGGTCGTGCATGACGCGCTGGCCCACCGTCGTGGAGAGCAGGGTCTGCACGACGCCGAAGACGCTGTTCACGACGGCGGCGGCGATCATCCCGAGCGCGAGGAGGCTCAGCAGCCCCGTGCGCCCCTGGGGGATCGCGGTGTCGAGGATCTCGCGCAGCAGGAAGGGCGAGGCTACGGAGACGAGCGAGGAGGCGGCGACGAGCAGGCCGACGAGGGCGAGCGTGCCTCGGTAGGGGCGGAACAGCCGGAGGATGCGCCGCACCTGGGCGGGCTGCTCCGGATCGGCGGGCGGCGGGGTCCAGTTCTCTTCGTCGTGACGCATGGGCTCCTGGTTTTCAGAGGTGGCTGTTTTCAGAGGCACGATGGCCGGTCACCGAGCTTAGCTCACTGTTACCTAAGCTCACAATGAATTCGGTCCTGGTAACCTCTGATCATGACCGCCCCCGACACCTCCGGACAGCTCGCCGAGCAGTTGCTGCGGCTCACCCGCAGGCTCCACCGGGCCCAGAAGCGCTATCTGGACCCGGTCGGGATCACCCCTGCCCAGTCACGGCTGCTGCGCACCGTCGCGCACTACGACCACCCGCCGCGGATGGCGGATCTCGCGCAGCGCCTGGAGGTCGTGCCGCGGGCCGTGACCACCCTCGTCGACGCCCTGGAGGCGGGCGGCTCGGTGCGCCGGGTGCCGGATCCGTCCAACCGGCGGGTCATCCGCATCGAGCTGACCGACGAGGGGCGCAGGATCCTGAGGAAGCTCAGGGAGGCCCGGCGGGCGGCCGTGGAGGACGTCCTCGCGCCCCTCTCGGCGGAGCAGCGCAGCCTGCTCGGCAGCCTGCTGGACGAGCTGATGGCGGGCCCGGGCCCCGCCTGCTGAAGGCGCGGCCCGGCACGCTCCCGCCGCAAGGGTCAGCAGGAGCGCCTGTCCTCCGTCAGCTCCCCCTGAGCCGTGGCCAGGGTCCGGTCGTAGCAGGTCCCCGGGCCGAGGAGGCGGTAGCGCTCACGCGAGACGCCGGTGGCGTGCCGCTGGTCCCTCGGGACGTTCTGGTTGTACGCCGCGTCGCCGGTGTAGGTGTCGTCCATCAGCGACCACCCGAGCCGCTTGCCGGCGCGCAGGGTGACGCTGTCGGAGCGGTCGCCCATCCTCATCACGGTCCGCAGCCGGTCGCCCGTGCCGATGCTGATCTCGCCGTCCATGCTGTAGGCCCGGTGGGCACGGGTCGTCGTGGCGGGTCCGCGGCCGGCCACCTTTACGTTCTCGTCGTCGGTCCAGCGGGCCTGGAGGGCGTCCTTCGACTCGCCGTCGGTCCAGCTGTGAGCGGACGCCGCGGCCACCTTGCGGGAGACGGTGGTGGTCACCCTTCCGTGCGAGGTGTCGAGGTAGCCGGAGACCGTCAGGGAGTGGCCGCCGTCCGCCTTCAGCCGGTGCTCCTTGCCCGGTTCGTAGGCGACCGTGCTGGCGGGTGCACCCGCCTCGTGCGTGGTGAGTGCCCCGGTGACCTGAGTCGCCCCGGCGTCCTGCCAGACCAGGATGTTGGTCGGCGTGCTCCAGCCGCTCTGGCCCTCCGGCACGCCGGCGACCGAGATGGTGACCCGGTGCGCCTTCCCGTCGTTCAGCTGCCCCGCGAAGGGCGTCAGGTCGTACTCCACCGGCCGGACGTCGAAGGCTCGCGGGCCCGGAATGACGTACCACAGGAAGGGGTTGGACCAGCCGCCCGTCCATACGGTGGGGAAGGGTGCGGCGATCCCGGCGAGTTTGCCGTCCACGGAGACCTGGACCTCGCGGTACGGGCCGTCCTTGGCCTTGCACGAGTACGGCGCCGCGTCCGGCACGGTCAGGTACCAGAACTCCTCGCAGCCGCCGCCCGAGCCGGTCGCGTACACCTCGGCCACAATCCGCTCGCTGTTGCGCGGAGTGGTCAGCAGTCCCTCATAGGACGTACCTGTGGTGTGCGCGCCGTCCAGAGTGAGCACCTTGTCCGGCGTACGCGCCGCCCCGGCCCGCCCCTCGGCGGCGTAGAAGGTCAGCGTCGCCTTGACCTTGATGACGCCCGTGTAGGTCTCGTTCACCAGGTTGCCGATGAGCATCTCGACGGGCTGCTTGTCCCGGAAGGCGGCCGCGTAGCGGGTGACGTCCTTCTCGACGCGCCAGGTGATGCCTTCGGGCGAGGGTTCCGGGGTGGAGGTGCGCAGGATCTCCACCCCGCCGACCTGCAGATAGCCCAGGCGGTCGTACTGCCGTCCGGCGACGGCCCCGTCGAGCCGCAGGACCACCTTGTTCCAGCGGTCTCCGCAGCCCTTGGGCGGCAGGTACGTACTCCTGTAGGGCGTGTAGTCGCGGAACTCGGTGTCGGCGACCGTGACCGTGCAGGCCTTGGTGCCGGGCGTGGCCACCGGCGGGCCGGCGGTGATCGGGTCGTGCCAGTCGGTGCCGAACTCGGTCGGCGGGCCCGCGGCCACGGCGGGGCCCATGCCCAGCACCAGACCGGTGGTCGCGGCGCACAGCGCGAGCAACAGTCGTCTCATGGGGCAGGAGTGAAGCGGTTCGTACTCCAGTGCGCCAGAGCCCCTTTGGCCTGATCCGTCGCGGGAGTGCGAAAACCGGTTGAATGCTGCACTCCAGTGGCGCGAACCTTTCACAACTCCTGCCGACTCGCCCGCACCCCTGGGATGACATGCAGATCCGCGACCTTCCGTATACCGATCCCGGCCGGCCCGACACCAGGTCGGGACCGCGATTACTGCTCTGGCTCGGGCGGCACCAGCTGGCCGGCCAGGCGAAGGCCATGGTGTGGGGCGTGGTGCACATGGCCGCCGTGGCCGCGCTGCCGGTGGCCCTCGGCATCGCCGTCCAGGCCGTGGTCGACCGCTCCGGCGCCCGGCTCGCGCTGGCGGGCGGGCTGATGGTGCTGCTGGGCGGCCTCGTGGCGCTGGGCGACACGATGCTGCACCGCACGGCCGTCACCAACTGGATCACGGCCGCGGCGCGCGTGCAGCAGCTCCTGGCCCGCAAGACGGCCGAGTTGGGTGCCACGCTGACCCGTCAGGTCGCGGCCGGCGAGGTCGTCGCGGTGTCGACGGGTGACGTCGAGAAAATCGGCTGGTTCGTGGAGGCGCTGTCGCGCTTCGGCTCCGCGCTGTTGACGACGCTGTCGGTGTGCGTGGCCCTGGTGGTCTACCAGCCGGCTCTGGGCACGGTCATCGCGCTGGCGGTTCCCGCCCTGGTCCTGGCCGTGCTGCCCCTGCTGCCGCCCGCGACGAGACGGGCCGACGAGCAGCGTGACAAGGCGGGGTACGCCACGGAGCTGGCCTCGGACACCGTGGCCGGACTGCGCGTGCTACGCGGCATCGGCGGTGAGGAGCTGTTCCTTGACCGCTACCGGCGCGCCTCCCAGGAGGTGCGCCGTGCTGCCGTGCGCAGTGCCCGGATGTGGGCGCTGATCGCGGCGGTCCAGGTGCTGCTGCCCGGGCTGCTGCTGATCGCGGTGGTCGGCTACGGGGTCGGGCTGGTCGAGGACGGCCGGGTGGGCGTCGGCGAACTGGTCACCGTCTACGGCCTGGTCACCTTCCTCCTCTTCCCGCTCCGGGTGTTCGAAGAGATCGCCATGGCCTATTCCTTCTCCCGGCCGTCCGCGGAGCGCGCGGCCCGCGTGCTGTCGCTGGGGCGTACCGCACAGGCCGGGGAAAGTGAAGGTCCCGCGGAGGTGCCGGCAGGCGACCTGTACGACCCGGAGAGCGGGTTGTCGGCGCCGGCAGGCCGGCTGACCGCGGTGGTGTGCGGCGACCCGGACGCGGCCGGCCGGCTGGCCGACCGGCTGGGCGGGCACGCCGCGGCGGGGACCGAGGGAGTGCCCTCGGCGCTGCTGGGCGGCGTCGCGCTGGACGGGCTGCCGCTGGAGACGGCCCGCACCGCGGTGCTCGTCCAGGACAAGGACCCGGTGCTGCTGTCGGGGACGCTCGCCGAACTGCTGGACGTGCCCGCCTCCGGGGCCGTCCCGGCCGAGGCCGCGCTGGCGGCGGCACAGTGCGGTGACGTGTTGACCGCTCTCGCACAGGCCTCCCCCGACGCTTCCCGGGACCCCCTGCGGACGCGCATCACCGAGCGCGGGCGCTCCCTGTCGGGAGGACAGCGGCAGCGGCTGGCGCTGGCCCGGTCGCTGGTGACCGACCCGCAGGTGCTGGTGCTCGACGAGCCGACGTCCGCGGTCGACTCGCACACCGAGGCCCGGATCGCCGACGGCCTGCGGGCGCTGCGGCAGGACCGTACGACGGTGGTGTTCTCCTCCAGCCCGCTGCTGCTCGACCGGGCGGACCGCGTGGTGTTCGTCCAGGAGGGCCGCGCGGTGGCGACGGGAACGCACCGCGGACTCCTGCGGGACGACCCGGCGTACCGCGCCGTGGTCACGCGGGAGACGGACCCCGTCGCGCGGCCCGCGGGGGAGCTGGACGCGGAGCTCACCGAGCTCGGCGAGAGCGAACAGATCGAGGAGTCGGCATGATCGGCGTGGCACCACCGGCGCACGACCCCGCGGCGCCGGAATCGGCGACCACCCTCCCGGTCGCCGCACCCGCGACCGTCCGGGCCTACGTGCGCACGCTGCTTCGCAGGCACCGCAGGGCGTTCGCCGTGCTGGTGGCGGTGAACGCCGTCGCCGTAACTGCCTCCATGGTGGGTCCCTACCTGCTGGGCGGCATGGTCGAGGACCTGGCGGCGGGTGCGCGGGAGGTTCATCTGGGGCGCACGCTCTCGCTGTTCGCCGTCGCGCTCGCCGTGCAGACCGTGTTCGTGCACATGGTGCGGCTGCGCGGGTCGGTGCTCGGCGAGGAGATCCTGGCGGACCTGCGCGAGGACTTCCTCGTGCGGTCGGTAGGGCTGCCGCCGGGCGTCCTGGAGCGGGCCGGCACCGGCGACCTGCTGTCGCGGATCACCACCGACATCGACCGGCTGGCCAATGCCATGCGCGAGGCCGTGCCCCAGCTGGCGATCGGTTTCGTGTGGGCGGCGCTGCTGCTGGGGGCGGTGACGGTGACCGCGCCGCCGCTCGCGCTGTGCGTGCTGGTCGCGGTGCCGGTGCTCGTCATCGGCTGCCGCTGGTACTTCCGCCGGGCGCCGGGCGCCTACCGTTCGGAGGCCGCGGGGTACGCGGCGGTCGCCGCGTCGCTCACGGAGACCGTAGACGCGGGGCGGACCGTCGAGGCGCACCGGCTGGGCGAGCGCCGCGTGGCGCTCTCCGACCACCGGATCGCCTCCTGGACCCAGTGGGAGCGCTACACCTTGTGGCTGCGCTCGGTCCTCTTCCCCGTGATCAACGTGACCCACTCGCTGGTCTTCGGTTCCGTGCTGATCATCGGTGGTGTCTTCGTGCTCCAGGGCTGGGTCTCCGTGGGGCAGCTGACGACCGGGGCGCTGTTCGCGCAGATGCTCGTCGAGCCGGTCGGCCTGATCCTGCGCTGGTACGACGAGCTCCAGATCGCGCAGGTGTCACTCGCCCGGCTGGTGGGGGTCCGCGAGATCGGCGCGGACGGCGCGGACGGCGGCGCGGAGCCCGAGGGCCGGGAGGTGCGGGCCGACGAGGTGCGGTTCGGCTACCAGGAGGGCAACGACGTCCTGCACGGCGTCTCCCTGGCGGTCCGGCCGGGGAGCCGGGTGGCGCTGGTCGGGCCGTCCGGCGCGGGCAAGTCGACGCTGGGCCGGCTGCTGGCCGGGATCTACGCACCGCGCTCGGGCGCGGTGACGCTCGGCGGCGCGGAGCTCGCGCGGATGCCGGCGGAACGGGTGCGCCGCCACGTGGCCCTGGTCAACCAGGAGCACCACGTCTTCGTCGGGTCCCTGCGCGACAACCTGCTGCTGGCGCGGACGGCGGCCGAGGACGGCGAGCTGTGGTCGGCCCTCGCGGCGGTGGACGCCGACGGCTGGGCACGTGCGCTCGGCGCCGGGCTGGACACGGAGGTGGGTTCGGGCGGGCTCGCCCTCACCCCGGCCCAGGCCCAGCAGATCGCGCTGGCCCGGCTCGTCCTGGCGGATCCGCACACGCTGGTGCTGGACGAGGCGACCTCCCTGCTGGACCCGCGCGCGGCCCGGCACCTGGAGCGCTCGCTGGCGACGGTGCTGGAGGGACGCACCGTGGTGGCCATCGCGCACCGGCTGCACACCGCCCACGACGCGGATGTGATCGCGGTGGCGGAGGACGGCCGGATCTCCGAGCTGGGCAGCCACGACGAGCTGGTCGCGGCGGGCGGTACGTACGCGGCGCTGTGGCGCTCCTGGCACCGCTAGCCGTAGCGGGCGGGGCGTGGGGCCGGGCGGCGCCTTGGGGTCAGATGAACTCCAGGGCGCCCAGCCCGCCCAGGCCGCCGAGGACCAGGAACGCGGGCATGAGGACCTTGAGCTCCACCCAGCTGCCCGCCCGGAAGCGCATGGCCTTCGGCGGCCCGAGGGGATACCAGCGCTTGCGGCCGATGGGTATGGGCCACAGGATCGGGCAGCCGGAGACGGTGAGCGCGTCACCGATGTCGTGCACCAGGGCACCGAGGACGATCGGCAGGCCCAGCCACAGGTACTCCTGACCCGGGTCGGAGAAGAGCCAGCCGGCGCCGTTGCCCGGCTCGTTCAGGACGCCGGCCAGTATCCAGGCGCTGGTGGCGCCGAGGAGCCAGACGAGGACGTCGCTGGAGGTGCGGGCCGCGCGCCACAGGAGTCCTTCGACGGCGAGCACCAGGTGGACGAAGAGGATGCCGAGCACGGCCCAGCGGCCACCGGTCATGGCCAGCGCCGAGGTCCCGCCACCGATCAGGACGGCCCAGAGCCAGGTGTGGGTGAGGGTGCGGTGGCCGCCGTTGCGGCGCGGGTCGCCCTGTCCGCGGGTGGCCTTGTAGACCGAGTGCGAGAGCTTGTCGATGACGCCGCACAGCACGCGCGATATCGGGCCGAAGGCCCGCGATATCGTCGCCGACTTGTGGTCGAGGTCGGGGGCGAGGGCCGCTCCGGCGCAGATCAGGGCGCCGACGACGAGCACCGGCCAGGGCATCGGGTGGCCGGCCGCGGCCACCGCCGCCCCCACGCCCAGCCAGGCGGCCGCTCCCGAGAGCGAGTGCGCCGGTCCCATCATGGTCGATTCCCCTCCTCGTGCGGGCCGGCCCGGCTTTCCTGACGCCGGGTCGGCGACTCAGCGTAGCGTCCGGATGATCACCATTCGACCGGCCGGTTCCCTGATCCGGTCCGGGGCCAGGCAGTATGGAGGGGTGACCCTTATCGATCAGATGCCGAGCCATGCCGACCCCGATGCCCTTTTCGAAGCCTTCTCGACCTGGGCCGAGGAGCGGGGCATCTCGCTGTACCCCGCGCAGGAGGAGGCGCTGATCGAGGTGGTCTCCGGGGCGAACGTGATCCTTTCGACGCCCACGGGTTCCGGCAAGAGCCTGGTCGCGGCCGGTGCGCACTTCACCGCGCTCGCCAACGACCAGGTGACCTTCTACACCGCGCCCATCAAGGCGCTGGTGTCGGAGAAGTTCTTCGACCTGTGCAAGATCTTCGGCACGGAGAACGTCGGCATGCTCACGGGCGACGCCTCGGTCAACGCCGACGCGCCCGTCATCTGCTGCACTGCCGAGGTGCTCGCCTCCATCGCGCTGCGGGACGGCAAGGACGCCGACATCGGCCAGGTCGTGATGGACGAGTTCCACTTCTATGCGGAGCCGGACCGGGGCTGGGCGTGGCAGATCCCCCTGCTGGAGCTGCCCCAGGCCCAGTTCATCCTGATGTCGGCGACTCTGGGCGATATGTCCCGGTTCGAGGAGGACCTAACCCGGCGCACGGGACGCCCCACGGCCGTCGTCCGCTCGGCGACCCGGCCCGTACCGCTGTCCTACGAGTACCGCGCGACGCCGCTCACCGACACCCTCACCGAGCTGCTGCAGACGCAGCAGTCCCCGGTCTACATCGTGCACTTCACCCAGGCCGCGGCCGTGGAGCGGGCACAGGCGCTGATGAGCATCAACATGTGCTCGCGCGAGGAGAAGGACGAGATCGCCAAGCTCATCGGCAACTTCCGCTTCACCACCAAGTTCGGCCGGAACCTCTCGCGCTACGTCCGGCACGGCATCGGCGTGCACCACGCGGGCATGCTGCCCAAGTACCGCCGGCTGGTGGAGCGGCTCGCGCAGGCGGGGATGCTGAAGGTCATCTGCGGCACGGACACCCTCGGCGTCGGCGTCAACGTGCCGATCCGCACGGTGCTGTTCACCGCCCTGACCAAGTACGACGGCCAGCGGGTGCGGACGCTGCGGGCCCGGGAGTTCCACCAGATCGCGGGCCGGGCCGGGCGGGCCGGATTCGACACGGCTGGGTTCGTCGTCGCCCAGGCCCCCGACCACGTCGTCGAGAACGAGAAGGCGCTGGCCAAGGCCGGTGACGACCCCAAGAAACGGCGCAAGGTCGTCCGCAAGAAGGCGCCCGAGGGCTTCGTCAACTGGAACGAGAACACCTTCGAGAAGCTCATCGCCTCCGAGCCGGAGCAGCTCACCTCCCGCTTCCGGGTCACCCACGCGATGCTGCTGGCGGTCATCGCCCGCCCGGGCAACGCCTTCGAGGCGATGCGCCGCCTGCTGGAGGACAACCACGAGCCGCGCAGGAACCAGCTGCGGCACATCCGCCGCGCCATCGCGATCTACCGCTCCCTGCTGGACGGCGGCGTGGTCGAGCGGCTCGACGAGCCCGACGCCGAGGGCCGGATCGTGCGCCTGACCGTGGACCTGCAGTCGGACTTCGCGCTCAACCAGCCGCTGTCGACGTTCGCGCTCGCCTCCTTCGAGCTCCTGGACCCGGAGTCCCCGTCCTACGCCCTGGACATGGTCTCGGTCGTGGAGTCGACGCTGGACGACCCGCGGCAGATCCTCGCGGCGCAGCAGAACAAGGCGCGCGGCGAGGCGGTCGCCGTGATGAAGGCGGACGGCGTCGAGTACGAGGACCGCATGGAGCGGCTCATGGACGTCACCTACCCCAAGCCGCTGGAAGAGCTGCTGACCCACGCCTACAACCTCTACCGCAAGAGCCACCCCTGGGTCGGCGACCACCCGCTGTCCCCGAAGTCGGTCATCCGCGACATGTACGAGCGGGCCATGACCTTCACGGAGTTCACCTCGCACTACGACCTGGCGCGGACCGAGGGCATCGTCCTGCGCTACCTCGCCGGCGCGTACAAGGCGCTGGACCACACCGTCCCCGACGACCTGAAGTCCGAGGACTTCGAGGACCTGATCGCCTGGCTGGGCGAGATGGTGCGCCAGGTCGACTCCAGCCTGCTGGACGAGTGGGAGCAGCTGGCCAACCCCGAGGAGGAGACGGCCGAGCAGGCGCAGGACCGCGCCGACCAGGTCAAGCCGGTCACGGCGAACGCCCGCGCCTTCCGGGTGCTGGTGCGCAACGCCCTCTTCCGCAGGGTCGAGCTGGCCGCCCTCGACAAGGTGGGCGAGCTCGGCGAGATGGACGCCGAGTCCGGCTGGGACGAGGACCGCTGGGCCGAGGCCATGGACGCGTACTGGGACGAGTACGACGACCTGGGGACCGGTCCCGACGCGCGCGGCCCGAAGCTGCTGCGGATCGAGGAGAAGCCGCAGGACGGCCTGTGGCGGGTGCGCCAGACCTTCGCGGATCCCAACGGCGACCACGACTGGGGCATCACCGCCGAGGTGGACCTCACGGCCTCCGACGAGGAGGGCCGCGCGGTGGTCCGCGTCGTGGAGGTCGGTCAGCTGTAGCCTCCGAGGCACGGCCCACGCGTCGGGCCCCGGCGGCGAAGGAGGCCCGATGACCACACCTACCGACCGTCTGGTGGGTCTGCTCGACCTGGAGCAGATCGACCTGAACATCTTCCGGGGCCGCAGTCCCGACGAGTCGCTGCAGCGCGTGTTCGGCGGGCAGGTCGCCGGGCAGGCGCTGGTCGCGGCCGGGCGGACCACCGACGGTGACCGCCCGGTCCATTCGCTGCACGCGTACTTCCTGCGCCCCGGGCGGCCGGGGGTGCCGATCGTGTACCTGGTGGAGCGGGTGCGCGACGGCCGTTCCTTCACCACACGGCGCGTGGTGGCCGTCCAGCAGGGCCGCACGATCTTCAATCTCACCGCCTCCTTCCACGAACCCGAGCCGGGCTTCGAGCACCAGGTGCCCGCGCCGGACGTGCCGGCGCCCGAGGAACTGCCACGGCTCGCCGACGAGATCCGCGAGCGTCTCGGCGAGCTGCCCAGCGCGCTGCGCCACATGGAGCGCCGGCTGGCCTTCGACATCCGCTACGTCGACCGGCTCCGCTGGACCCCGCAGGAGCTGGCGGACACCGAGCCGCGCAGCGCGGTGTGGATGCGCGCGCTGGGGCCGCTGGGCGACGACCCGCTCGTGCACACCTGCGCCCTCACGTACGCGAGCGACATGACGCTGCTCGACGCCGTGCGCATCCCGGTGGAACCGCTGTGGGGGCCGCGCGGCTTCGACATGGCCTCGCTGGACCACGCGATGTGGTTCCACCGGCCCTTCCACGCGGACGAGTGGTTCCTCTACCAGCAGGAGTCACCCATCGCGACGGGCGCCCGGGGCCTGGCCCGTGGTCAGATCTTCGACCGCGAGGGCCGACTGCTGGTGTCGGTGATGCAGGAGGGACTGTTCCGCAAGGTGGGCTGAGCGCCCGGCGCCCGGTCCGGCCGGGCGTCATCCTCTGAGCCGCAGCCGGCGCAGCCACGCCCGCAAACCGGCCGGCGCCTCCGCCCGGCCGCGCCGGGCGTCCCGGCCCCCCGCCTCCCGCTCCGGCTCCCGCTCCCGCTCCGACTTCGGCTTCGGCTCCAGCACCCGCCCCGCCGCAAGGTCAGGCCGGCTGTCCTCCCGCGCGCCCCCGCCCGGCTCCCGCGCGGGAGCCGCGGCCGCATACCCCTCGGGCCTCGGAGCCGGCCGGACCGCACGGGCTGCGTCCAGGGCAAGGGCGAGCCGTTCCCGGTGGCGGCCGATCTCGTCGACGGCGACGGCGAGCGTCACCCTCTCGATGACCTCCCGCGCCGCCGCCGAATCCGAGCGGATCCCGGCGAGGTCCGGCCGCAGCGCACTGACGTACGCCCGCTCGTACGGGTCGGGCACGGCATCCGCCAGCTGGTCGGGGGAGAGCACGGCCGCGACGGCCGCCGCCTGCTCCCAGGGCTCCGCCGTCCGCCCGGTCAGCTGGTCGAGCCGCCGGGCGCGCCAGCTCCGGGCCCGCTGGTCGTCACGCCCCTCCAGCTCCAGGCGGAGGCCGGGAGGCGTGCGCCCCGTCAGGAGCTCGGGGTTGGCGTCGGCGAACTCCACGAGGTCGGCAGCCAGATAGTGCCAGACCACCGCCCGGTAGCGATTGACGTAGAACCTCACCGGCGCGAAGCAGCCTGCTTTGGCAAGGCGCGCGAAGCGGGCGGGGCTCACCCCCATCAACTGGGCGGCCTCGGCCGTGCCCACCGCCCACAGGCGGTTGCGCAGCGACTCGGGGAAACCCTCGCCGGAGCGGTGCCGTTCGATCTCCTCCCGTGTGACCCGCGGCCGCCCGCCGGGAGCGGACACCGTCCGCACATGGCCCAGCTGCACGGCCAGTTCGAATTCGCGGGACCTCAGGCCCAGCTCCCGTGCCGCCCTCCCACAGGCCACCGTGGCCGTCGCGCTCCGCTCCCGGCATTGCTGCATCGCCATGGAACCCTCCCCCGTCATCGCTCGATCACCATCGATTACTGACAGTGACGACGATAGCGGTGGAGTACGACAGGCCGCCCGCCCTGTGGATAACCCTTGCCGGCCCTCGCCGACCGACTCTTGCCGACCACTCACTGACGCGCCTCCTCGACGCGCCTCGCCTACTGCTTCGCTGTCGCGCCCCGCCTACTGCCTGGCCTCCACGCCCAAATGCTCGCCGACGCGGTTGACCAGCAGCGTCATCTCGTAGCCGATCTGGCCGATGTCGGCCTCCGCTCCCCCGAGGACGCACAGACAGCTGCCGTCGCCCGCGGCCGTCACGAACAGCACGCCGTCGTCGAACTCGACCATCGTCTGCCGCACCCGGCCCGCCCCGAACTGACGGCCCGTTCCCTTCGCGAGGCTGTGCAGCCCCGACGCGACCGCGGCAAGGTGCTCCGCGTCCTCCTGCTTCAGGCTCGCGCCGGCCCCCGTCACCAGCCCGTCGTTGGAGAGCACCAATGCGTGCCGTATGTGCTCGATGCGCTCGGTCAGGTCGTCCAGCATCCAGTCGAGCCCCTTGCCGACTGCCATGTCCCGCCTCCCCGTTCCGCTGTTCCCCGTAACTGCCGTGCCAGCCTTGCTCACCGGCGTGCCGTCGGCAACCCGTCCCGGCCCGTCGGCACGTGTCCGTGCGCAAGTTGGCACATGATGGGGACATGGCACAGCAGACGACCAAGGAACAGTGGCGGGATCCCGCCCACGTGCAGGAGTTCTTCACCGAGCGGGCGGGCGACTGGGACGCCCGTTTCCCCGATGACGGACCCGCCTACGACGCCGCCGTCGCCGATCTCGGACTGCGCCGCGGCGATGCGGTCCTGGACGCGGGGTGCGGTACCGGGCGGGCGCTCCCGGCCCTGCGCGCGGCGGTCGGCCCGCGGGGCGTCGTGCTCGGAGCGGACCTCACGCCCGCCATGCTGGACGCCGCCGTGCGGGCGGGACGGCACCACGACGGGCAGCTGCTCCTGGCCGACGTCGCCACGCTGCCCCTGCGCGACGGCTCGGTCGACGCCGTCTTCGCCGCGGGTCTCATCTCGCACCTGGCGGACCTGGTGGCTGGCCTGCGAGAGCTGGCTCGCGTCGTACGGCCCGGCGGGCGGCTCGCACTCTTCCACCCCGTAGGGCGTGCCGCACTCGCCGCCCGCCACGGCCGCCAGGTGACGCCCGACGACGAGCGCGCCGAGCCCAACCTGCGCCCCCTCCTGGCGCGCAGCGGCTGGCGCCTCGACTCCTACACGGACGAGGACACCCGATTCCTGGTGCTGGCGAGCCGGACGGACCGGCCGGAGCCGCACGCGGCCGCACGCGGCTGAGAAGCCACCAAGACCGCAGGGGCAACAGAGGCACCAGGGAACAGCAAGGCCGGGAGGGACGCGAAGCCCGGAGGCAGGAGGGAGGCCGGAAGGTTCAGGAAGGCAGGAGCGACGGTGCGGCGACCGCCTCGACGAAGGCGGCGGGGTTGTCGAACATCATGTTGTGCCCGGCGCCGGGCACGGTCTCCACGACCACCCCCGAGGCCTCCAGCTCCTCGCGCCCCGGCAGCTCGCCGCTGAGCTCTCCCATCAGGTACGTCCGCGGAATGGTCATCTCCTGCAGCAGGTGACGCATCGTCGGCCGGGTCCCGCGCACCAGGCCGATCGCGCTGCGGTGCAGGGCGGTGGGGTCGGCGAGCCGCATCGTCGCGCGCCACAGCGGGCCGACCCGCTGCAGGGTGTCCGTGAACCCCCCGCCGTGGACGAATCCCTCCTCCGTGTACGAGGCGATGCCGCTGCTGCCGGCCGTCCGGGGCGGGTCGGGGTCGAGGTTGGCCTCGGCGAGGACCAGCCGCGAGACCAGCTCGGGCCGGCGCGCGGCGAGCACGATGGCGACGCTTCCGCCCATGCTGTGGCCCACGACCTCGGCCCCCTTGACCCCGGCCGAGTACAGGGCCGCCGCCACCGCGTCGGCGTGCTCCTCGAGCGTGTAACCGAAGTCCAGGGGGCGGTCGCTGATGCCGTGTCCCGGCAGGTCGACGAAGAGCGAGCGCCGGTCGGACAGCGCTGCGGCGGCGGCGATGTGCGCGTGGTAGACGGCCGAGGCCGATCCCAGCCCGTGGAGGTAGACCCGCGCGGGGCCGCCTCCGGAGGCCTCGGTCCATCGCACACAGGCCCCCGTGGATCCGAACTCCGCCTGTCGCATGCCGTTCTCCCCTCCAGCGATTCCGTACTGGATCATCACCATACATCGATCTCGATGTACCGCCATAGCGATGTACACCGGCTGTCGGGTTGAATACCGCCATGCTTGAACTCGCCATCCTCGGATTCCTCTACGACGCCTCGCTGCACGGCTACGAGCTGCGCAAGCGCATCGCCGCGCTCACCGGGCACGTCAAGCCCGTGGCAGAGGGCTCGCTGTATCCGGCGATCAAGCGGCTGGAGTCGGCGGGGCTGCTCGCCCGGGAGACCCGGCCGGGCTCCGGAGCCGCCCCGCGGCACGTCCTCTCCCTGACGGCGCACGGCCGCGCGGAGCTGCGGCACCGGCTCGCGGAGCCGGCCGACAACGACATCACGGACGAGAACCGCTGGTTCACGGTGCTCGCGTTCCTGCGCCACCTGGGCGAACCGGCGGGGCAGGCCGCCGTCCTGGAACGGCGGCTCGCCTTCCTCCAGCAGCCGGCGAGCTTCTTCTACGCCGGCGACCGGCCCCTGCACGCCGAGGAGATCGAGGACCCCTTCCGGCGGGGCGTGCTCACCATCGCCCGCGCCACCAGCCGCGCGGAGCTGACCTGGTTGCGCGAGACGATCGGCTCACTCCGCCGCGTCTGAGACGGCCCGCCCGTGCGGCACCGGGCAGGAGCCGGGCCCCGCACCTCGCCGGGCGGCCGGGAACGTGCCCAGCTCCGCAACGGCATACCCGTTGGGGTAACCCTTGATCTCGGGGTTCTGGCGCACGAAGTGAGGGACGCGGCGCGGCGGGAGGAGGCGTACGGCCTTGGCGCGGGCCCGCAGGGCGCCCCGGACCAGGGCGCGGGCGGCCGGATGCGGCTGCTCGTAGCGAAACGCCTGCAGCAGGGAGTCGTCGAGCAGGGCACGGCTCGCGCCGCGCACGAGCGGGGCGAGCGGACGCGGGTACCAGGAGGCCATCAGGTCGAGCGTGGCGTCGGACACGCGCCGGCCGCCCTCGTCCCAGCCGAAGTGCTCGGCCTCGTACGCGTCCAGGCAGCGCTCGAACTCCGCGTAGGACCCCGGGATGTCCTGGATGCCCATGTGCTTGCCGAGGGTGCGGTAGTACGCCGCTATGGCATGCCGCTCGTGTCCGGAGAAGCGGCGCCAGCCGTACGCGTCGACCCACCTTCCCGGGATGACGACGAAGGTGCACAGGACGTAGCGCATGTCGTCGTTGCTGATGTCATAGCTGCGGTGCATCTGGTTGATTCGGCGGATCGCCGTCCGGCCGCTCTCACTGTCGAATCCGTGCTCCACGACGGCGTCGAGCAGGAGGGCGGTGTCGTCGTACCGCTTCTGTGTCCGGTCGGGGAACTCGCCCGTACCGGCCAGGAGACGGCCGATGCTGGGCACTGCGTAGGTCCGGTAAAGGGCGAGTTCCAGCGCGCGGGTGATGTCCCAGGGGAACTCCAGGGTCGCCATCATCCGGTAAATCTTGAAGAAGTCCCGCTCGGGATCCATTCCCCGGATCTCCTTGAGCCGGTCATAGCGCTTCACTCGGCGGTCGCCCCTTCGTTCGTCGGTGGTTCAACTCTACGGGTGGCGGGCACACTTGAACGACCACGGCCCGGACGCTAGCGGAGGCAGGTGACGATCGGTGCTGAACAAGCTCCGCAAGCGCATCGAGGAGGCCCGGCAGCCGCCGAAGCCCCCGCCGCCCGCCGTGCGGCAGCGCAATCTCTTCGAGGCGGCCGCCGCCTATGTGGCGGCGTGCGCCGAGGACGACCACGACAGAAGCGCCGAGGCGGCCCGCTGGGTCTCCCCGGAAGCACTCTGCTTCGGGGTGAACGAGCTCGCGTGCCGGGCGGTTGTCGCCCTCGCCCGTGAACACGACGAGACACCGCAGCACATGGCGCGCAAACTGCTGGGCCTGCCCGCCGCCTGAGGCACGGCCGCACATCGCACGCAGCCCCCGCCGCCTCCCCGCGCCCCTGGAACAGCCCTCCGTACGCACACAGGACGGCACCCGTAACGCATCCCCTCACGCATGCCGGGCTGTCGCACGCCGCTGGGCGTCTGTTCCCGAAGCCGTCACCTTGAAGGCGTGTACATGTCATGCGTGCCGCCCTACATTTCCCTCACGCCCCCGGCCGCCGCCCCCCAGCAGCTTCCCCGCCGGCGCCGGCCTGCCCGCCCGCCCGTACGGAGGACACCGTGCCCGCCGCACCCACCCGCGCCCCCGGCCCGCACCGCCCCCGCCGCCGTCACCTCGGCGCCCTGGCCACGGCCTTCGGTCTCGCAGCCGTCTCCCTCGGCCTGTGGGGCCCGGACTCCTCCGCCGCGGCGGCCGTGCCCACCCCGGACCACGTCGTGGTCGTCGTCTTCGAGAACCACGCCTACAGCCAGGTCATGGGCAGCTCCAGCGCTCCCTACATCAACTCCCTCGCCGCCGGAGGGGCCAGCCTGACCGCGTCGTACGCCGAGACGCACCCCAGCCAGCCCAACTACTACGCGCTGTTCTCCGGGGACACCCAGGGCGTCACCGACGACAGCTGTGTCACCCCGGGCTTCAGCGACGAGCCCAACCTCGCCTCCGAACTGGTCGCCACGGGCAGAACCTGGGCCAGCTACAACGAATCCCTTCCTGCCGAAGGATCCACCACCTGCAAGAGCGGCAAGTACGCGCAGAAGCACAACCCGTGGTTCGGTTTCAGCAACGTGCCCACCAGCACCGCGCACACCATGAGCGCCTTCCCCGGCGACTACAGCAAGCTGCCGACCGTCTCCTTCGTCGTACCGAACCTCTGCAGCGACATGCACGACTGCTCCGTGGGCACCGGCGACACCTGGCTGAAGAACAACCTCAAGGGCTATGCGGACTGGGCCGCGACCCACAACAGCCTGCTCCTCATCACCTTCGACGAGGACAACCGGCTCAGCGGCAACCGCATCCCGACCGTCTTCTACGGACAGCCCGTCAAGGCAGGTTCCACCTCCGGCACCACCTACAACCACTACGACGTCCTGCGCACCATCGAGGACATGTACGGCACCGCGCACGCCGGGCACGCAGCCGGCGCCAAGGACATCACCGGCATCTGGGCCAGCTGACCGTGTACCTCGCGGACAGCCGCACCGCCCCGGGCGTCCCCGACACCGCCGGCCGGGCCCCCTCCCCCGGCCGGCGGGCCGCCGTCCCCGCGACCGTGCTCGCCCTGGGCACCGTCAGCCTCGTCACGGACGTCTCCTCGGAGATGGTCACCGCCGTGCTGCCGCTCTACCTGGTGGCCGAACTCGGGCTGTCACCGCTGGGCTTCGGTCTCCTGGACGGCATCCACAACGGCGTCAGCGCGCTCGTACGGCTGGCCGGCGGCAGGTTCGCCGACCGCGGTCCGGGCGGCCACAAGGCCGTGGCCGCCGCCGGCTACGGCCTCTCCGCCCTGTGCAAGCCGCTGCTGCTCGCCGTGCACAGCGTGCCCCTGATCGGCGCGGTGCTCGCCGCCGACCGTACGGGCAAGGGCCTGCGCACCGCTCCCCGCGACGCCATGATCTCGCTGGCCTGCGAACCGGCCGGGCGGGGCCGGGCCTTCGGCGTGCACCGTGCGATGGACACCGCGGGCGCACTGCTCGGTCCCCTGATCGCCTTCCTCATCCTGCGGGCGGCGGCCGGCGGATACGACGCCGTGTTCACCGTGAGTGGCTGCGTGGCCGTCCTCGGCGTGCTCGTCCTCCTGCTCTTCGTGCCCGGCCGCGCCGCCTCCCGCGGGCATCGCACACCGGCGGGCAAGGCGCCGCTTCGGGAGGTCTCGCGCCGCCCGGAAGTCCGCCGGCTGACGGTCTGCGCGGCGCTGCTGGGGCTGACCACCGTCAGCGACTCGTTCCTGTACCTCACGCTGCAGCGCCGGCTGGACCTGTCCGAGGCCTGGTTCCCGCTCCTGCCCGTGGGTACGGCCACGGCCTTCCTCCTGCTGGCCGTCCCCCTGGGGGGCGTCGCCGACCGCTTCGGCCGCCGGCGGCTGTTCCTCTGCGGCCACCTCGCGCTGCTGGGGGCGTACGCCGTGCTCCTCGTCCCGCTCGGCGACTCGCCCGTCCTGCTGTGGCCGGCGCTCGCCCTGCACGGCGCCTTCTACGCGGCCACGGACGGCGTTCTGGCGGCCGCCACGGCCGATGCCGTTCCGGAGGCCGTCCGCGGCAGCGGGCTCGCCGTCGTCCAGACCGGACAGGCGGCCGCCCGCTTCGTCTGCTCGCTCGCCTTCGGTGCGGCCTGGACGGCGTGGGGCGACCGCACGGCGCTGGAGGCGGCAGCGGCCGGTCTCGCCGTCTCCGCGGCCGTCAGCGCAGTGCTGCTGCGCCCTGTGAGACCCCTGCCCGCGGACGGCCCTCCGGCGCCCGTCCGCTGAACCACGAGGACCACCCCGATGAACCTCAAGAACCGTCTCCTGATCCTCCTCGCGGCCGTGCTGGTCCTGGGCGGTGTCGCACTGGCCGCCACGCTGCACGCCGCCGGCCGGGCCGCCGAGAAGGACCGGGCGCGGCCCGGCGGCCCGCGGGTCGGCCGCGGCGAGGTCGTCCTGGACGCGCCGGGCCGGAGCGTCTTCCGGAACATGGCCTGGGGGCCGCACCGCGACGAGATCGCCTCGGTGCCCGCCGCCGACCCGGCGGGGCCCCGTACCTCGTCCGGGGTGCGCTGCCTGCGCTTCCACGCGGCCGGCGGGACGGGGATCTGCCTGCAGGCCGTGCACGGCGGGCTCCGGGACGGCTACCGGGCCGTCGTCCTGGACGCCCGGCTGCGCGAGCTGCGCCGCTACGACCTGGCCGGCGTACCGACACGGGCCAGGGTCTCCCCCAGCGGCCGCTCCGTCGCCTGGACCGTCTTCGTCAGCGGGGACTCGTACGCGGGGACGAACTTCTCCACCCGCACCTCCGTCCTGGACCTGGACGGCTGGACGCTGGACCGCAACCTGGAGGACTACCGGTTCTTCCTGGACGGCCGGCTCCGCAAGGCGGCGGACATCAACGTCTGGGGCGTCACCTTCGCCGACGACACGCACTTCTACGCGACCGTCGCCACGGGCGGGCGCACGCACCTGGTGCGCGGCGACCGCACCGACCGGACGCTGCGCTCGCTGCACTCCAACGTCGAGTGCCCGTCCCTCTCGCCGGACGGGACGCGCGTGGCCTACAAGAAGCGCGTCGAGGGCGCGCCCGACGACGCGCCCTGGCGGCTGTACGTCCTGGATCTGCGCACCCTGCGCGAGACCGCGACGGCCGAGCGGCGCAACATCGACGATCAGGTGGTGTGGCGGGACGGGCACACCCTCGTCTATGCGCTGCCCGGCGACTACGGATCGGATCTGTGGTCCGTCCCGGCGGACGGATCCGGCAGCCCGCGGGTCACGATGCCCGCGGCGCTGGCGCCGGCCTTCACCGGCTGACCCCGCCCGGGGACCTTCAGCGTCCCAGCTCCTTGCGCGACACCCGGCGCAGCCTCTTGCGCTGCGAGGAGTCCAGCAGGAGATACGCGCCGACCGGCACCCCGACCATCACCAGCAGCGCGGCCCAGAAGGGCAGCAGCCACAGCAGGATGACTCCGACCGCAACGCCTCCGACGGCGACCTTGGCCCTGTTGCTCATGTCCCTGCCTCCTTCGCGACGGCTGCCGCTCTGTCCGTGAGAACGCCCGGCGGCGGCGCCTGGTTCCTCACCCGGTCCGCAGCGGGGCGCCCACCGCGTGCATGTGGTGCAGCGCCTGGCGGTACGAGTCGACGATTCCAGTCTCGGTGTACGGCAGCCCCGACGCGCGGCAGTGCGCGCGGACCAGCGGCCGGGCGAGGCGCAGGTGGGGGCGCGGCATGCTGGGGAAGAGGTGGTGCTCGATCTGGTAGTTCAGCCCGCCCATGAGCCAGTCGGTGACGGGGCCGCCGCGCACGTTGCGCGAGGTGAGGACCTGGCGGCTGAGGTGGCCCCGGCGCGCGCCGTCGTCCGGGTCCGGCATCTCCATGCCCTTGTGGTTGGGGGCGAAGACCATACCGAGGTGGAGGCCGAAGAGGGCGTGGTGGACGAGGGCGAAGGCGAGGGCCTTGCCCGGGGACATCGCGGACAGCAGCAGGGTGGCGTAGCCGGCCGCGTGGAGGGCCAGGAGTACGGCCTCCGTCCGCCGTTCCGCCGGGCTGTGCCGTTTGAGGTCGCGCACGCTCGAGATCTTCAGGTTGATGCCTTCGAGCAGGAGCATCGGGAAGAAGAGGCGGGCCTGGTTGCGGGTGAGCCACCGCGTGAAGCCCTGTCGCTGCGCGGCCTGCCGCTCGGTCCAGACGAGTGCTCCCACGCCGACGTCGGGGTCCTTGCCGACGTGGTTGGGGTTGGCGTGGTGGCGGTTGTGCTTGTCGTTCCACCAGGCGTAGCTCATGCCCAGCAGCAGGTCCGCGTGGACGAGGCCGATCAGCCGCCCGGTGCGCCGGGTGCCGGTTATCTGGGCGTGGCCGCTGTCGTGCCCGACGAAGGCGGTGCGGGCCCAGAACAGGGCGGCGGGCACGGCCAGCAGGAGGGTCCACCAGGAGTCGCCGCAGAGCACGATCCCGGCGGCCGTGGCGGCGACCGCGAGGAGGTTCACGGCGATGCTGCGCGCGTACCAGCCTCTCCGGCGTTCGAGGAGGCCCTGTCCCCGGACCTGGCGGAGGAGCGGGGCGAAGTCACTGCCTGCAGCGGGTTCCGCGGGCAGCGTGGTGGCCTGGGGCATGGGTTCTCCGGACGGTCGGCGGGCCGGGCTCGGCTGACCTCACCGAACGTACGGACCGGGGTGGACCGCTGCCATGGAGTCACCACCCGGTTCCTGCGGGGGCAAGCCCCCGGAACGCATAGGGGGTTTGAGTGCACCTCACTTCCGGCGTGTGGCACGGCTCACTCTG
Source organism: Streptomyces sp. KLMMK (assembly GCF_036961605.1). Taxonomy (NCBI): domain Bacteria; kingdom Bacillati; phylum Actinomycetota; class Actinomycetes; order Kitasatosporales; family Streptomycetaceae; genus Streptomyces; species Streptomyces sp. KLMMK. Next base: position 563 of record NZ_JBAMDC010000079.1, on the reverse strand, counting down.
CGAAGGCCTTCGTCCGGAGCGCGGGTCCTGTACCCTCGGCCGACCGGACCCCGACTAGTCAAATTTGAGGAATGCGCAGCGCTGTGACACCGCCCTCCGCCGCAACACCCTCCGAGATCTCCCGGCTCGCCCGGTGCCCGGCGGTCTTCCTCCCCGGAGACCCCGCACGCACCGGCCGGGTGGCCTTCCTGCTCCCCGACGACGAACCGCCCGCCTCCCCCGATGCCGCCGAGGACCTGACCATCGCCGTCCCGGACGGCACCGGCGTCACCACCACGACCGTACGGGCCACCGTGCTGCCCGTACGCGACGCCCTGCCGGTCCTCACTCGCGCCCGGGCCGCGCGGACCGACGAGGCGGCCGCCTTCTGGGGTTCCGCCGCCGTGCTCGCCCTGCAGATGGCCGCGCGCGGGCGCCTGCTGCCCGGCCTGTCGGAGACCGATCACGACGCGTGGCGGGTCGGCCCGCTCACCGCCGACGACCTGCGCCGGGTACGCGAGCTGGCCGCCGCGATGCCGCCCGCGGCCCACGCTGTGCCGCTCCCGGGCCCCGGCCCCCTGCTG
>NZ_JBAMDC010000789.1:0-756 GCF_036961605.1 Streptomyces sp. KLMMK | reverse complement strand
GGCAGTTTGCCGCCTCCGTCCCGGTGCTCGCGGACCGCGTGCAGCAGGCACGTGTGAAGAACGCGCTGGAGCCCGAGTGGGAGGCCCGGTTCGAGCCGAAGTCCTACTGCTTTCGGCCCGGCCGCGGCTGTCATGACGCGATATCCGCCATCTACCTGACGCTGAAGGGCAAGAATCCTCAGCGCATGTGGGTGCTGGACGCGGACCTGAAAGCGGCATTCGACCGTATCGACCACGAGCACCTCCTCGCCCAGCTCGGCACGTTCCCCGCCAGGGGACTGGTCGGGCACTGGCTGAAGGCCGGAGTAGTAGATCGCGGCCGGCTCGCCCCAACAGAAGAAGGCACCCCGCAAGGGGGAGTTGTCAGTCCTCTGTTGCTGAACATCGCTCTGCACGGAATGGAACAAGCCGCCGGAGTCCGATTCCGCAAGCTCGGCACTAATGCTGCCGAGTCGGTTGAAGGCGCACCGGCATTGATTAGGTACGCTGACGATCTTGTCGCGCTGTGTCACAGCTATGACGAAGCCGAACAAGTCAAGGCGAAGCTCGCCGAGTGGCTGAGGCTCAGAGGACTGGCGTTCAACGAGGACAAGACCCGAATTATCCACGCTGACTCCGGTTTCGATTTTCTGGGATTCAACGTCCGCCGCTATGACGGCAAGCTGCTGATCAAGCCGAAGGACGAACCTCACCATGCGGCAGCTCGGCCCGCTGTTCGGGCTCTCGAAGCCGGCCGCAGACCGGGTCATCGACCAA
>NZ_JBAMDC010000788.1:0-837 GCF_036961605.1 Streptomyces sp. KLMMK | reverse complement strand
GGTGCCAACGCCTGTACGGGGCCGGGTGGTTTCCAGGACACGCACGCCACCGCCGAGAAGGCGGCCGCCGTCCTGAATGGAATGGATGGAATGGAAGGGGGCCCGGGGCACAGCGCGGGCGAGATCGCGGTCGCCTCCACCGGCCTCATCGGCGTGCGGCTGCCGATGGACAAGCTCCTGCCGGGTATCGAGAAGGCTGCCGCGGGGCTCTCCGCCCACGGCGGCGAGAAGGCCGCCATCGCCATCAAGACGACGGACACCGTGCACAAGACGGCCGTGGTGCAGGGTGACGGCTGGACGGTGGGCGGCATGGCCAAGGGCGCGGGCATGCTCGCCCCGGGCCTGGCCACCATGCTCGTCGTCCTGACCACCGACGCCGACATCGACGCACCCGGCCTCGACGCCGCCCTGCGCGCCGCGACCCGCACGACCTTCGACCGGGTCGACTCCGACGGCTGCATGTCCACCAACGACACCGTGCTGCTCCTCGCCTCGGGCGCCGCCGGAGTCACTCCCGCCCAGGGCGAGTTCGCCGAGGCCGTCCGGGCGGTGTGCGACGATCTGGCCCGTCAGCTGATCGGTGATGCCGAGGGGGCGAGCAAGGACATCCGTATCGAGGTCGTCAACGCCGCCACCGAGGACGACGCGGTCGAGGTCGGGCGCTCCATCGCCCGGAACAACCTTCTCAAGTGTGCCCTCCACGGTGAGGATCCCAACTGGGGCCGGGTGCTGTCCGCGATCGGCACGACCTCCGCGGCCTTCGACCCCGACCGGCTCAACGTCGCCATCAACGACGTCTGGGTCTGCCGCAACGGCTCCGTCGGCGACGACCGCGAC
>NZ_JBAMDC010000787.1:0-850 GCF_036961605.1 Streptomyces sp. KLMMK | reverse complement strand
AAGGACTTCAAGTCCGATCAGGAAGTGCGCTGGTGCCCCGGCTGCGGCGACTACGCGATCCTCGCCGCCGTCCAGGGCTTCATGCCCCAACTCGGCCTCGCCAAAGAAAACATCGTCTTCGTCTCCGGCATCGGCTGCTCCTCCCGCTTCCCGTACTACATGAACACCTACGGGATGCACTCCATCCACGGACGCGCCCCCGCCATCGCCACCGGCCTCGCCACCAGCCGCCGCGACCTCTCCGTCTGGGTCGTCACCGGCGACGGCGACGCCCTCTCCATCGGCGGCAACCACCTCATCCACGCCCTCCGCCGCAACGTCAACCTCAAAATCCTCCTCTTCAACAACCGCATCTACGGACTCACCAAGGGCCAGTACTCCCCCACCTCCGAGACGGGGAAGATCACCAAGTCCACCCCGATGGGGTCGCTGGACGCACCGTTCAACCCGGTCTCCCTGGCCCTCGGCGCCGAAGCATCCTTCGTGGCCCGCACCGTGGACTCCGACCGCAAGCACCTCACCGAAGTCCTGCAGCAGGCCGCCGAACACCCCGGCACCGCCCTCGTCGAGATCTACCAGAACTGCAACATCTTCAACGACGGCGCCTTCGAACCCCTCAAAGACCGCGACCAGGCCAAAGAAGCCGTCATCCGCCTGGAACACGGCCAACCCATCCGCTTCGGCACCGACAACGACAAGGGGGTCGTGCGCAACGCGGCCACCGGCGACCTGCAGGTCGTCCAGGTCACACCGCAGAACGAGCCCGACATCCTCGTCCACGACGCCCACTCCGCCTCCCCCACCACAGCCTTCGCCCTCTCCCGCCTCGCCGACCCCGACACCCTCCACC
>NZ_JBAMDC010000786.1:0-851 GCF_036961605.1 Streptomyces sp. KLMMK | reverse complement strand
CCTCCCCCCGCCCCGGAGGCGGGGGAGGGGCACGGACGCCCCCGACCGCAGCAGCGAACCCTTTGTGACAGGAAGAGAGCACGACGACAGCCATGGCTGACAACACCCCCGCCGGCAGCACGACCGACGGCGCCATCCAGGTGGGCGGGCCCCGCCAGCCCATCGACGCGCGCGTGAGCGCCCCCGCCTCGTACGACGTGGCGGACTTCCCCGTGCCGCACGGCCGCGAGGAGGAGTGGCGCTTCACCCCGCTGGAGCGCCTGCGCGGTCTGCACGACGGCACGGCCCTCGAAAAGGGCGTGAACGGCGGCGGCGTCAAGGTCGAGGTCAGCGCCCCCGCGGGCGTCACCGTCGAGACCGTCGGCCGTGACGACGCCCGCCTCGGCCGCTCCGGCAAGCCGGTCGACCGCGTCGCCGCCCAGGCCTACACCTCCTTCGAGAAGGCCTCGGTCGTCTCGATCCCCAAGGACACCGTCCTCACCGAGCCCGTCACGATCTCCGTGCAGGGCGAGGGCGGCGTGGCCTTCGGCCACCAGGTGATCGAGGTCGGCGCCTTCGCCGAGGCCGTCGTCGTCCTCGACCACACCGGTGACACCACGCTCGCCGCCAACGTCGAGTTCCTCGTCGGCGACGGCGCCAAGCTCACCGTCGTCTCCGTCCAGGACTGGGACGCCACCGCGGTGCACGCCGCCCAGCACACCGCGCTGGTCGGCCGCGACGCCTCCTTCAAGTCCGTGATCGTCACCTTCGGCGGCGACCTGGTCCGCCTCCACCCCCGGGTCGTCTACGGCGCCCCCGGCGGCGAGGCCGAGCTCTACGGCCTGTACTTCACGGACAAGGGCCAGCACCAG
>NZ_JBAMDC010000785.1:0-869 GCF_036961605.1 Streptomyces sp. KLMMK | reverse complement strand
TCGCGTTTGCGGTCCTCCATGGCGGCTTCGGAGAGTCTGTCGTCGGCTCGGGTGGCGCCGCGTTCGGTGAGGCGGGAGGCGGTGATCTCGGTGATGACCTCCTCGATGGTGGCGGCGTGGGAGTCGACGGCGCCGGTGCAGGACATGTCGCCGACGGTGCGGTAGCGCACGGTGCGTATCTGTGTGTCCTCGCCGTCGCGGGGGCCGCCCCAGGTGCCGGGGGCGAGCCACATGCCGTTGCGGGCGAAGACCTCGCGTTCGTGGGCGAAGTAGATCGCGGGCAGTTCGATCTTCTCGCGGGCGATGTACTGCCAGACGTCGAGTTCGGTGAAGTTGGACAGGGGGAAGACGCGGACGTGTTCGCCGGGGGCGTGGCGGCCGTTGTAGAGGTCCCACAGTTCGGGGCGCTGGCGGCGGGGGTCCCAGCCGCCGAACTCGTCGCGCAGGGAGAAGACGCGTTCCTTGGCGCGGGCCTTCTCCTCGTCGCGGCGGCCGCCGCCGAAGACGGCGTCGAAGCGGTGGCGGGCGATGGCATCGAGGAGGGGGACGGTCTGCAGGGGGTTGCGGGTGCCGTCGGGGCGCTCGCGGACCCGCCCGGTGTCGATGGCCTCCTGGACGGAGGCGACGTGCAGGCGCAGTCCGTGCTCGGCGACGGTGCGGTCGCGGTGGGCGAGGACCTCGGGGAAGTTGTGCCCGGTGTCCACGTGCAGCAGCGCGAAGGGCAGCGGCGCCGGGGCGAAGGCCTTCAGCGCCAGGTGCAGCATGACGATGGAGTCCTTGCCACCGGAGAACAGCAGCACCGGCCGCTCGAACTCCCCCGCCACCTCACGGAAGACGTGCACCGCCTCCGACTCCAGCACCTCCAGGTG
>NZ_JBAMDC010000784.1:0-870 GCF_036961605.1 Streptomyces sp. KLMMK | reverse complement strand
CTCGATGTCCAGGAACTGCTGCCAGGTGATGTAGCCGTCGTGATGTCCGGTGATCACGATGGGCCACTGCTCGCGCGGCACCCGTGGGTAGCTGGTGGTGACGGTGCCGTCCGGCTGGACGGTGCGCTGGGTGCGGTGCCGGCCATAGACGTAGGCCCCGGCATAGGCGGGGTTGCTCAGGAGACCGATCACACGGCCGTGGGTGAGTTTGCCCCAGCGCAGCTGTCCGTCCCAGACGCCCTCCGTATGCACGCAGCGGGAAGGGGCGGTCGGCGAGCGCGGTGACGACGCCGTAGGCGGAGCCGGTGCGGGTGAACTCGGCGAACACGTCCTCGACCGCGGCGCGGACCTCCTCGTCGGGATCGAGGACGACGTTGCCGTCCTCGTCGTAGACGAGACCGACCGGCAACGGGACGCGCAGTTCACCGCGGCGGGCCGCTTCCAGCTTGGCGCCCTGCAGCCGGCCGGTCAGCAGGTGGAGTTCTGCCTCGGACATGCTGCCCTTCAGTCCGAGCAGCAGCCGGTCGTTGAAGTCCGCCAGGTCGTAGACGCCGTCCAGGTCGATGACCAGCGTGTCGGTGAGCCGGGCGAGTTCCAGCAGGCGGGCGATGTCGGCGTTGGAACGGGCCAGCCGGGAGACCTCCAGGCCGAAGACGGCGCCGGCCTCGGCCAGGCAGACCTTCGCCACCACGTCGTGGAAGCCTCCCCGCACCACGCCGAACTGCCCCGAGATTCCCAGGTCGGCGTCTATGACCAGGATCTTCTCCGCCGTCCAGCCCAGCGTCGTGGCCAGATCGGCCAGTGCGTACTGCCGTGCCGTGGACTCGGTGTGATCGCGGACCTGCAGCATCGTCGACTGCCGCAGGTAGA
>NZ_JBAMDC010000783.1:0-874 GCF_036961605.1 Streptomyces sp. KLMMK | reverse complement strand
GTCGGTGTCAGTAGCGGTAGTGGTCCGGCTTGTACGGACCCTCGACCGGGACACCAATGTAGGACGCCTGCTCCGGACGGAGCTCGGTGAGCTTCACACCCAGCGCGTCCAGGTGGAGCCGAGCGACCTTCTCATCCAGCAGCTTCGGCAGGACATAGACGTCCGTCGGGTACGACTCCGGCTTGGTGAACAGCTCGATCTGCGCCAGTGTCTGGTCCGCGAACGAGTTCGACATCACGAACGACGGGTGACCGGTCGCGTTGCCCAGGTTCAGCAGACGACCCTCGGACAGGACGATGAGGACCTTGCCGTCCTCGAAGGTCCAGGTGTGGACCTGCGGCTTGACCTCGTCCTTCACGATCCCGGGGATCTTCGCCAGGCCGGCCATGTCGATCTCGTTGTCGAAGTGGCCGATGTTCCCCACGATCGCCTGGTGCTTCATCCGGGCCATGTCCGAGGCCATGATGATGTCCTTGTTACCCGTCGTGGTCACAAAGATGTCGGCGATCTCCACGACCTCGTCCAGGGTCGTGACCTGGTAGCCGTCCATCGCCGCCTGCAGCGCATTGATCGGATCGATCTCGGTCACGATCACCCGCGCGCCCTGACCGCGCAGCGACTCCGCGCAGCCCTTGCCCACATCGCCGTAGCCGCAGACGACGGCGACCTTGCCGCCGATCAGGACGTCCGTGGCGCGGTTGATGCCGTCGATCAGCGAGTGGCGGCAGCCGTACTTGTTGTCGAACTTCGACTTCGTCACCGCGTCGTTCACATTGATCGCGGGGAACAGCAGCGTCCCCTCACGCTGCATCTCATACAGACGATGCACACCCGTCGTCGTCTCCTCCGTCACACCACGGATCTCCGACGCCAG
>NZ_JBAMDC010000782.1:0-876 GCF_036961605.1 Streptomyces sp. KLMMK | reverse complement strand
GGCGCCGAGCCAGTGCTGCACCAGGAACGTGCCGTGGAAGCCCACGAACAGCGTCCAGAAGGTGATCTTGCCGAGCTTCTCGTCCAGCATCTTGCCCGTGAACTTCGGCCACCAGAAGTGGAAGCCGGAGAACATCGCGAACACCACGGTGCCGAAGATGACGTAGTGGAAGTGCGCGACCACGAAGTACGAGTCGGAGACGTGGAAGTCCATCGGCGGCGAGGCCAGGATGACGCCGGTCAGACCACCGAAGGTGAAGGTGATCAGGAAGCCGACGGCCCAGAGCATCGGGGTCTCGAAGGACAGCGAGCCCTTCCACATGGTGCCGATCCAGTTGAAGAACTTCACACCGGTCGGGACCGCGATCAGGAAGGTCATGAAGGAGAAGAACGGCAGCAGCACACCGCCCGTGACGTACATGTGGTGCGCCCACACCGTCACCGACAGACCCGCGATCGAGATCGTCGCCGCGATCAGACCCCAGTAGCCGAACATCGGCTTGCGGGAGAAGACCGGGATGACCTCGGAGATGATGCCGAAGAACGGCAGCGCGATGATGTACACCTCGGGGTGACCGAAGAACCAGAAGAGGTGCTGCCACAGGAGCGCACCGCCGTTGGCCGCGTCGAAGACATGGGCCCCGAACTTACGGTCCGCCTCCAGGGCGAACAGCGCCGCCGCCAGCACCGGGAAGGCCAGCAGGACCAGCACACCGGTCAGCAGCACGTTCCAGGTGAAGATCGGCATGCGGAACATCGTCATGCCCGGCGCGCGCATGCAGATGATCGTGGTGATGAAGTTGACCGAACCGAGGATCGTGCCGAAGCCCGAGAAGGCCAGACCCATGATCCACATATCGGCGCCCACACCCGGCGA
>NZ_JBAMDC010000781.1:0-877 GCF_036961605.1 Streptomyces sp. KLMMK | reverse complement strand
GCCCTCCAGCAACGTGTCATTGACGATCTCCAACGCCGGACGCCCGGTGAGCGCCTCGTCCAGATCGGTCTCCAGGCCGTTCTTCTCGCCGTCGATGATGCGGCGCTGGAGCCGCTCGTCGAGCGGCAGGGCGAGGAGCTCCTCGGCCTTTCCCGCCTTCATCGACTTGGTGTCGACGCCTTCGAAGAGCTCCAGCAGGTGCTGCAGGGGGTCGTAGCCCTCGCGGCGCCGGTCGTAGATCAGGTCGTGGGCGGCCTGGACCTGTTCCTCTTCCAGGCGGGCGATCGGGAGGATCTTCGAGGCGTGGACGATGGCCGAGTCCAGGCCGGCCTTCACGCACTCGTCGAGGAAGACGGAGTTGAGGACCATGCGGGCGGCCGGGTTGAGGCCGAAGGAGATGTTCGACAGGCCGAGCGTCGTCTGCACGTCGGGGTGGCGGCGCTTGAGCTCGCGGATCGCCTCGATGGTGGCGATGCCGTCCTTGCGGGACTCCTCCTGTCCCGTGCAGATGGTGAAGGTGAGGCAGTCGATGAGGATGTCCGACTCCTGCACCCCCCAGTTGCCCGTGAGGTCGTCGATCAGCCGTTCGGCGATCTCGACCTTCTTCTCGACGGTGCGGGCCTGGCCCTCCTCGTCGATGGTGAGCGCGATCAGGGCGGCTCCGTGCTCGACCGCCAGCCGGGTGATCCTGGCGAAGCGGGAGTCGGGGCCGTCGCCGTCCTCGTAGTTGACGGAGTTGATGACGGCCCGGCCGCCGAGCTTCTCCAGGCCGGCCTGGATGACGGCCGGTTCGGTGGAGTCGAGGACGATGGGCAGGGTGGAGGCGGTGGCGAAGCGGCCGGCGATCTCGGCCATGTCGGCGACGCCGTCGCGGCCG
>NZ_JBAMDC010000780.1:0-877 GCF_036961605.1 Streptomyces sp. KLMMK | reverse complement strand
ACCCTCCAGCAACGTGTCATTGACGATCTCCAACGCCGGACGCCCGGTGAGCGCCTCGTCCAGATCGGTCTCCAGGCCGTTCTTCTCGCCGTCGATGATCCGCCGCCGCAAGCGCTCCTCCAGCGGCAGCGCCAGCAGTTCCTCGGTCTTCCCTGCCTTCATGGACTTGGTGTCCACGCCCTCGAACAGTTCGAGGAACCTCTGGAGGGGGTCGTAGCCCTCCCGCCGCCGGTCGTGAATCAGGTCGAGGGCGACGTCGACGTGCTCCTGCTCCAGGCGGGCGATCGGGAGGATCTTCGAGGCGTGCACGATGGCCGAGTCCAGGCCGGCCTTCACGCACTCGTCCAGGAAGACGGAGTTCAGCACGAGACGGGCGGCCGGGTTGAGGCCGAAGGAGATATTCGACAGGCCGAGCGTCGTCTGCACGTCGGGGTGGCGGCGCTTGAGCTCGCGGATCGCCTCGATCGTGTGGACGCCGTCCTTGCGGGACTCCTCCTGGCCCGTGCAGATCGTGAACGTCAGGGTGTCGATGAGGATGTCGCACTCATGGATGCCCCAGTTCCCGGTCAGGTCCGCGATGATCCGCTCGGCGACGGCCACCTTGTGCTCGACGGTGCGGGCCTGGCCCTCCTCGTCGATGGTCAGGGCCATCAGCGCCGCACCGTGCTCCACCGCCAGCCGCGTCACCTTCGCAAAGCGGGAGTCGGGGCCGTCGCCGTCCTCGTAGTTCACGGAGTTGATGACGGCCCGGCCGCCGAGCTTCTCCAGGCCCGCGCGGATCACGTCCACCTCGGTGGAGTCCAGCACGATGGGCAGGGTGGAGGCGGTGGCGAAGCGGCCGGCGATCTCGGCCATGTCGGCGACGCCGTCGCGTCCC